>JBFIJP010000084.1:0-12827 GCA_041600695.1 Thermoplasmatota archaeon
AAGACCACCCGGATGCGGTATATGCAAACCCTGAGCCGCGGGTTGTACTTCCGCAACCTCGCCAACAACCGCGCCGTGCTGGAACAACTGCTCGCCTACGCCCAGGACGAGGAAGAAAAAGAGGCCCTGCTGGCCTACCACCTGCTAGCCAATGAGGGGGACATGACCACGGCCGAACTGGATGCACGTGCCGAGGCATGGATCCGGGACACCGCCGGTCGCACCGCCGATTTCGATGTGGAGGACGGCCTGCGCCGCCTGGACGAATTGGGCCTAGCCAAGCAAAAGCGGGGCAAGTGGCACGCTGCAACGCCCGCCCAGGCAGCCAAACTGCTGGACAAGCGGTGGGACGCAGCCTTTGGCCCAGCCGGGCCGCGCACCGGCTCGGCCCGCCCCCACCCTGCAAAGAAGACCGACGGCTCGGGGCGCTCCGGGAGCCAGGCGAAGGCGAAGACCGCCAAAGCGCCTGCAACCCCGCGAAAGTGAGGCGTCAGGGCCACGCCCCGCCTGCCGCCGGCCGGGGCGCAGGCGTACGCGCAGGACGCACGACTTAGCGCAGCCACCGGTTCGAGCCAATCCACGGCGGCCCCACCAGCGAAAGAACACAGACGCTGATGCCAGCCAAGAACACCCAGCGACGACCGCCGCCCGCCCCGGCCCCCTGCGCCTGGCATGCAAACGGCTTTTGCGTGCAGCGCCGCTCACCAACCTCCGCAAACGAGGTGGTTCTTCATTAAATTCTATGTTTTGGTTGCTATTTCAATCCTGCTCAGTGCGACGCTGGCACCTGGCGTGCCGGCCGCGACGGTCCTTGCCTGTGGCCCCGGCGAAGAGGTGGCCGCCCAAGCAGCGGCCGACGCATGGCGCTCAACCGCCACTGGGCCCCTGATCACGGGTGGCAGCATCGTCGTCCCGGCTCGCCAGATCTGGCAGGCCAGCGGAGACCTGATCATCGTTGCGACGCAGGAAGTCACGATCAACGGCGCACTGATCACCACCAACGGC
The DNA here is from genome assembly GCA_041600695.1 of Thermoplasmatota archaeon. GTDB lineage: Archaea > Thermoplasmatota > E2 > JACPAO01 > JAHFTW01 > JBFJVP01. Next base: position 1,006 of record JBFIJP010000084.1, read on the forward strand.
GGCCACATTGTGATCCAGGCCCCAGAGGTGCGCATCAACCGGGGCCTCGTGGCTGCCGGTTCCGGCGGACCTGGCGCCGACGGCGCGGACGGCGGCCACGGTGGCTCCCTGACCATCGTCGCGGAAACGGTGGTCACCTCGCAATCGGCCTGCCTGGCCACCGGCAACGGCGGCAACGGCGGCTTTGCAAGCGGGGCTGACGCCGCCTCGGGCGGCAACGGCGGAAACGGTGGAAGCCTGGCGGTGGTCGCTCTGGCGACCGGCGCGACGGCGATCCACCTGGGCAACGGGGGCCACGGCGGCGACGCCGCGGTCTGCCTCAGCGAACCCGGGGCCGACACCGTCCGGGCAACCGGCGGCGCTGGCGGCGACGCCGGCACCGCCACCGGCCTCGACGCGGCCATGCTGGCTGGCGCCGTGGGCTCAGGGTGGGGCGGCAACGGCGGCCACGCATCGGCCGACTGTAGCACCCAACTCTGCGCCGCCGACGGAGCTGACGGGACCGACGGTGCCGCCGGCGAAGGCGAGGCCCCCGCATTCCTCATTTTCAGCGACCCCACGGGGGCATCGGGTGAATCTGGCAGCGCCGCCACCGACGGCGCCCACGGTGCCGAGGCTAGCGCAGTCGGCGGCCGCGGAGGCTCCGGACTTGCTGGCGGCAACGGCGGCAACGCCACGGCCATCGGCCAGTGCGGCGGCACCGGCGGCGAAGGCGGCACCGGCGGCAAGGGCGCTCCCGCGCCCGGCGAATACGACGGGTATGGCGGCAACGGCGGCAGCGGCGGCTCCGGTGGTCGCGGCGGCCTCGGCGGCGGCGCAACCGCCGTCGGCGGCCAAGGCGGTTCAGCCACGACTGGACTGGCCGGCAGCGGCGGCGCTGCAACGGCTGCCTCGGGAGCCGGCGGCAGCGGCGGCTTAGGAGGACTTGGAGGTGCGGGCGGCACGGCCGGCCCACAGCACTACGAAGGCGGCTACGGTGGCAACGGTGGGCGCGGTGGAAGCGGCGACGCAGGCGGCCCCGCCACAGCTTCCGGAGGCGCCGGCGGCACCAGCCAGTCGGGAACCGGCGGCGACGGTGGCAGCGCCACGGCCACCAGCGGCAAAGGTGGCAACGGCAACCGGGGTGGAGCCGGCGGCGACGGCGGTGAGTCCTACTGGAGCTACGACGGCCCGGCCGGCGACGGCGCCGCGGGAGGCGTCGGCGGTGTCGCCGACCGAGCCCTGGCAGTGGGCGGAACCGGTGGAAATGGCGCGGCAGCGGGCGGCAGCGGCGGGCTCGCCACAGCAACCGCTGGCTCCGGCGGCAACGGCGGCATCGGCGGCTTCGGCGGTTACGGCGGCGACTACACCGATGGTGGCAACGGCGGCAGCGGCAGTGCCGGTGCAGCCGGCGGCGCGGCCACGGCCCTCGGCGGCAACGGCGGCAGCGGCGATCATGGCGGTGCCTCGGGCGGCGCGTCGGCTACCGGTGGCCGCGGCGGCAACGGCGGCAATGGCGGCATCGGCAGCGAGGACTTCAGCCGTGACGGCTTCGGCTACGGCGGCAACGGCGGCACGGCCGGCGCCGGTGGAGAGGCCACGGCCGAGGCCGGCGTTGGAGGACCCGGCCAAAGCCTAGGCGGCAGCGGCGGCGATGCCGACGCGACCGCTGGCGGCGGAGGCAACGGCGGCGGATCGAGCGCGACACCAGCCAGGGGCGGCACCGGCGCCGACGCACGGGCCTTCGGCGGCGCAGGCGGCGCGGCCCCTCTTGGCGGCAGCGGCGGCGCAGCGCGGGCGACTTCCGGACCGGGCGGCCACGCCGGGTTCTCATCCTACGGTTACTGGCCCGAGGAGGGCGCTGACGGTGGCAACGCGGGCGACGCGGAGGCCCAGGGAGGCAGCGGCGGCGCAGGCGAAACCGGTGGCTCCGGCGGGCCTGCCGAGGCTACGGGCGCCAATGCCGGCAACGCGGCATTCGTCTACCTCACCTGGGGCGCCGAATCCTACGGAGGCACCGGCGGCGCAGCGAGGGCCATCGGTGGCGGCGGCGGAACCGGCAGCCAAACCGGTGGCAACGGCGGCGACGCCGACGCTTGGGGAGGCAACGGCAGCCACGCGGGAACCGACGCCGGCGACGGCGGCTCCGGCGGCGCCGCGACGGCCGTCGGAGGCCTCGGCGGAGCCGGCCTCCTGGCGGCCGGCGGCGACGGTGGCAGCACCCGCGCCGGTGGCGGCAACGGCGGCGACGCCCAGTGGGACGGCTGCGGTGGCTTCGGAGGCGGAGCGAGTTCACAGCCCGGCCCGGGCGGTGTTAGCGCCGGTCAGGCAGGGAGCGAAGGCACCGTCCGCCACGACCAGGACGGCACGCCGGGACAGGACGGCTACTACTGCTAGGCTCCGGGCACGCGGCGGGCCCCGCCCGGCTTCGGGCGGGGCCTGCCGCGTCAAAGGGCCACCAGGCTCAATAGGGCGACACAAAGACGCCGCGCGCATCAACGCCAAAGTGAAGCGTCAGGGCCAAGAGTCGCCGGGCTTCGCGGGTCTGGGCGACGCAGGACGCCCCGCGTAGCGCAGCCACCCGTTCAGGGCAATCCATGGCAGCCCCACCGGCAATGAAAGAACGCCGAAGACGATGCCTGCCAAGGACACCCAGGACGCCATGCGGGGCGCCCACCCGAATCCTCGCCGAACGCCCCACAGGAGAACGAACCAGATCGTCAGGCACGCGACGGAAAACGGCACTAGAAACACGGCGCCAATGAAGCCAAACCCCGCCGCCCAGCAGTCGCCTCCTTCCTCGTCCGGCACGCACGGATCTTCCACACTCCCGACCAAAGCCAGCAGGGACATGGCCAGCATCAGCGTCTGCAACAGGAGGAGCAAGCCAATGGACACCACCACGCCCAGGGGCGCCCGAACAGCGATCGCCCCCTGCACAGGCCCCACCGTCTGACCAGGTACACCCTCGGGCATACCCCAATCATCGACCACGCCTACTTGAACCACGTCGCACGAAGCTCGAATGTACGACCCGTCCGCGGGCGCGCATCAGGGAAATACCTGGGCGAAAATGAAGGCGACGCCAGCCACAACCAGAAATGACACCGCCGCCAAGGCGCGCGCCTCGCCCGCCTCAAGACGGCCCGGCGCTACCGCGGCCACGCCAACGGGCCACGCGGGCGGGGCCCAGGACTTATTCTCGGGGAGCCCCCTTGATGGGGCATCCGAAGCCACCCAGCGCCAAGCTTTATGACTATGCTTGAACCATACTTGACCATATGGCCACGACCCTGACCCTCCAGCCGAGCACACGGGACCGCCTCAAGCGCTACGGCACCAGCGGCATGACGTACGACGAAATCCTCGAAGCCATGATGGACCAAATCGATGAACAGGAATTCGTCGCAGACATCCGCCGCCTCGCCGCGGAAGCCGACGAGAAGAACCTCTGGATTGGCCTCGACAATGCTTGAGTTGCGGCTCCGCCGCGACACTGCCGCATCCGCCCTGGAAGCCATGCCGCCCATCCCAAAGAAGCGCATGCGCGAGGCGCTGCGACTCCTCCCCGAAGATCCGTCCGGCCGAACAACCGGCCTCGATGTCAAGCGACTGCGCACGGCCGGCGAACCCGCCGTCTACCGGCTGCGCGTAGGCACGTGGCGAGCTGCCTTCGTCATCCGCAGCAACCATGTTGACATCGTACGCATCTTCGCCCGCAACGAAGGGTACGGCTGGCTGGAGAGGCGGGCGCCGTGACGCTGCCCCCGAGCTTCAAAAAGCTCGACCATTTGGCCGGCGCTCGGCTAACGTCGAGGCCGGCCGCAGCATCCGCGTCCTAGAAACTGAAGGAGATTCCCTGAGCGAGCGGGAGGTCCTTCCCCCCGAGCTTCAAAAAGCTCGACCATTTCGCCGGCGCTCGGCTAGCGCCGAGGCCGGCCGCAGGATCCGCGTCCTAGAAACTGAACGAAATCCCCTGCGCGAGTGGCAAATCTTTGCCCCAGTTGATCGTGTTCGTCTGGCGCCACATGTACTGCTTCCACGAATCAGAACCACTCTCGCGGCCGCCGCCGGTCTCCTTCTCGCCGCCAAACGCGCCGCCGATCTCCACGCCGCTGGTGCCGATGTTGACGTTGGCGATGCCGGACCGCTAGCTATCCGTCTCCCTGGACGAGTTCAGCGGCGCGGCCCACAAACGTTGCTGCTCGCTCCACCAAGATTTCTACCTCCTCCGAGGTGAGTCCGAACGTGGATCCGTAGTCACCCAACTCGCGCACCTCCTGGGCGCGGCGAAGGTCCGTCCAGAGATCTACATCCAATTCGCCGCTACGAACCCAAAGGTCTGCGAGAACCGCCGCGAGACCCCGATGCGTTCGTGGCGCAGCACCCCGCAACCGAGCCAATGCGTAAGCCGCGTGGTACATCGCGTAGTAGGCGCGGCTGGCCGCATCGCGGTCGTGCCCAGCCCGCTGAAGTTCCTGCGCCACGTTGAGCTTCTCCCAAGCAAGCTCCAGGTGCTCCTGCGCGTCAGGCCGCGACAACCACGCCCTCCCGGTCCAGGTTCTGGGCGAAGGCACTGCCAATGGAGCGCAGATGCTCCATGTCGGAGGCGGATCTGGGGTGAACGGAGATGTCCACGCCCGACTCCAGGAGGATGCGGGACGTGATCGGGACCAGCAGGTCCAGCGCCTCAAGGATGCCGCCGTTCCAGATCACCAGCAGGTCCACGTCGCTGTCGGGCCGGGCGTCGCCCCGCGCCGTGCTGCCGTACAGCACCACCGCCCCCATGCGGTCACCCACCGCCGCCTGCGCCTCGGCCAGGAAGCGCCGGATGGCGTCGCGGACCTCGGGGCGGGTGGGGATGGCGTCGAGGGGTGAGGGGTTCACAGGATCGGATGCTCGTGCCGTACGATAAAGTGTGGCGGTAGGCCGACATGCCCGGTGTTCAGGGGCAACCCCCAAGCTGGCCGTCCCCACGAGGATCGAGTACATTCGCCAACCCCGTGTCGCCCCGTCTTAAATCCTCAAGTCGATGATGGCTCGCAGGAGTATCCCGATGGCGCACCGCAGGGATGCCCACAAACGCGTTCGGTTCGACACGTTCGTCACGCCTAGCGAGGACGGGACTTTCCTGAGCGTGCAGCCAAGGGGTTTCGCCGGCCACGACTTGCCTGCGATGGATGCAAGGTTGCCCCACGGTCAGACGTTCACGGAACACCCGTTGCTGCGCGTTTTTGATGGATTTCTTTCCCGCCGATTCGAAGATCCCGGGCGCGTTGGCAGCATTCATCATCTCCTCCACGAATTACCGACCGGCGAGCCACGGCACCTTTTCTCGATTGCAGAAACAAGGGGTAATGTTTCTATTTTCCCGGCGTTTGGCATGAGCTCATGGAAAAGACTCAAAGGAAGCCAAACTGGACAAAATGATTGTGTTCACCATCTTACATTCAACAAGAGTGACAAAGAGGTTCGCACCCACCTGTCAGAACCGCCTAGTTCCAGCCCCAAACGGTTCTTCATGGGGAATTGGCCGACTGTTCATGGGCCAAGAGGCGAAAGGTGGGTTGCGCGTTTTTCCATCTACAAACCGCACGACCTAGATCCACTGTCCGAAGCCCACCTCTTCATTCCTCATGATTGCATTCCAAGCGGTGATGTAGCAAATGCAGCGAGGGCTTTTCAAACCTCGCTGGCGGAACCTTCGATGATCAAATGCTGGCCCTCTGAATGGCGGCTTGCCGGCCATCATCTGGAAGTTCTCCTTGGTCTTGCGGGCGAGGATTGGAGTACGGCCGACCGGGCCCCTCAGCTTAGCGCCGCACCCGTGGCCCACCCGGTGGAACAAGTGGTTCGACTGCCCTTGCAAGGGGAGTTTAGCCTAGTCGCGCTCATTCGCTTGGATCCTGGGCGAGCCGACCGGTCCTTTGGCTTCGCACCGGCACTTCGTGGCTGGAGCCCGGATGGAGTTGATTCGTAAGGGTACGCACTCAGCGCCACGCTTCGCTAAATGTCGAAGCTAATCCCCTGCGCCAGCCGCAAATCCTTCCCCCCGACCTGCAAACAGGTAGGCCGGAGCCGCGAAGCGGCTGCGGCTGGATCGCGCCGTGCAGCGGCGCGTGAAGATCATTTGGGCGGCATTCGGAGCTCCGCTCCGAAGCCACCCGCAGGATCCGCGTCCTAGAAACTGAACGACATCCCCCGACCTGCAAACAGGTCGATCATTTGGGCGGCATTCGGAGCTCCGCTCCGAAGCCACCCGCCGGATCAGCCTCCTAGAAACTAAACGAAATCCCCTGAGCCAAAGGCAAGTCCTTGCCCCCGAGCTTCAAAAAGCTCGACCATTTGGGCGGCATTCGGAGTTCCGCTCCGAAGCCACCCGCAGGGTCAGCGTCCTAGAAACTAAACGAAATCACCTGAGCCAAAGGCAAATCCTTCCCCCCGAGCTTCAAAAAGCTCGACCATTTCGCCGGCGCTCGGCTAACGCCGAGGCCGGCCGCAGGTTCAGTGATTTGGATATCGAGCGAATTACCCGGCACGAGGGATAGGTCCTTACCCCAGTTGATCGCTTTCGTCTGCCGGTCCGGGTGCTCTTCCGCGAGGCCCTGCCAGGTGCGCGGCCCCGCCGGCTTCTTTCTTGCCGCCAAAGGCGCCGTCGCGGGGCACTAGGATCGAATGCAGGCGCGTCGGCAGCAACCAAGCCAAACCGCCGTTGTCAACGGTCGAGGTAGTGAGCATAAACGTACATCTCCAGGGCGGGCGACTTCGCAACCATCGAAGGGGAAAGCGTCGCCGTGTAGTCGCCGGCGGCCACCTCTGGCAAGCCGAGATCGGTTAGCAGGTGGCCCGTTCGTCCGCAGATTATGCACCCCGGGCCGTAGTCGCCCTGACCGACCGGGCCTTCCGGCCCCTCTAGCAGGACGGTGTAGGGCATCCACCGGCGACCACCGATGGGAGCGGCGTTGGTGTCCGCCTTGATGACGTAGCCGACGCGCACAGGGGAGCCGGACGTGGTCAGCGTGGCGTGGCTTGGACCTGCGGGTGCGACGGGGACGCTGTCGCCAAGCTGGACGCGGTACCCGACGGGCCAAAGGTCGCCGCCCTTGCCACCTGTCAGGGTGGCGGGCGCCGAGTCCTGTAGAAGCAGGAGGACATACTCTCCCGCGTCCGCCTCGGGCCCCAGGATGATTCGGCTGGCGCCGGTGCCTGCGTTGCGGCCGGCGACGGCGCCGGCGGGATCATAGAGGACAAAGGCTAGCCCGCCGTTGTCCGCTGCCTGGAGGAGGACCTCCGTGCCGGGTCCGGCCTCGAAGGCTGTGGGCACCCCCGCCGGAATCCTCGAGGAAGCGGCCTCTACGGTGACGCTCAGCGTGTACTCGAGGTCCTGGCCCGGCTCCGCGGAGCGGCCATAATAGAGCCCCACCTGTAACTGCTGGCCGGGTTCGACATGAACCACCTGTTTGGTGTCCACATGGCCGCTCAGCGCGGAATGAGAGGGGGAGTGGTGGCGGACATAATCGCCGGCAAACCATGCCTGCATGAAGCCCGACCGGAATGGGATGGGGCCGGGATCGTAGCGGAGTTCAAGACGGACGGTAACCGGTACATCCGTCGGGATCGCGTCGGTGATGTCGATGTATTCGTTACAGGACTCCACCGTGCACAAGCCGCCGCTGGTGTCGCCCTGCGCGGCGGAGAAGCTGCCGTTGAGCCACAGCCTCTGGTAGTAGTCTCCGTCCAAGGGGTAACCGAGAGCCGTCCCGGTGGCGCTAGGAGCCGGCTCCGCCTCGGCCTGGGCGCGAGCTTCCGCCGCAGCGCCACCTTCCTCCATCGGCACGGACTCGACAACGACTGGCCCCGCGAAGTCAGGCGAAGAGTCGTCGCCGTCGCCGCCGAGACAACCGGCCAGCAGATGGCAGGCAACAAAGGCACAGATTAGGATGGTTCTTGGCGTCATGGCCTCACCATTCCCATCATCCTGGATAAATATGCCGCTAGCTTGCGTTTTCAATAGCGACCGTGCAGGCCCATGAGACGCACATGACGCCAGCGATCAGCCGTATGCATCCGAACGCGCCGACTACACTGGGTCTGCCCGTCGGCATGCAACCGAAACAGCCCCCGTGCCGGCGGTTTTGGAGTGCAGGCCGAAAATGCCCCCGTCGGTCAAGTGCGCTGGCGGCCGCCGCGTCCGTTCTTGAGCCGCAGAAAAGCGCACTACAATGAAGAACGGCCAGGTAGATCCCGAACAAAATGGCCGGCCCCCGACCTGCAAACAGGTCGAACATTTGGCCGACACCGACCGCAGCTTCCGCGATTCAAATGTCGAAACTGATGCCTTGAGCCAGCGGGAGGTCTTTGCCCCAGTTGATCGTGTTTGTCTGGCGGCGCATGTACTGCTTCCACGAATCAGAACCACTCTCGCGGCCGCCGCCGGTTTCCTTCTCGCCGCCGAAGGCGCCACCGATCTCGGCGCCCGAGGTGCCGATGTTGACGTTGGCGATGCCGCAGTCGCTGCCTCGGGCGCCCCAGAATGTGAACGCTTGCCGTGAGTTCTTGGGGTCGAAGCGCGTTCCGCTTCACTTCGTACCCGCTAATCTAGTGAATACAAGCCGTTGTGCCGCAGCCAATGACCCTCGCGTACGCCCCACGATAACAAGTCCAATAGATCGCCAGCATCCTTGAACAACCGGCGTCCCGTGGAATCCTCCTCATGTTCGACCAAAGCGTAGAGCTGGTTTGCATCGGCGTCGGGGTTGTCAGCGATGGCATTGAGGACCACCATATAGCGATCGCTGGGTCTTGATTTCGTGAAGACCTCCAGGATCGCCTTTCGCACCTCAGGTCTTTCGAGGAGCCGCGAAACGGCCGAGCTCAATTGGCGACGCGCTGCTAGCACGTGAGGCTCATCAATAATTTGGGCATCAAGGCTCCTGGCAACCGCGTGCGCGAGGCGAGCAATACTGTCTCGTGTGGCCGGGCGGAGGGCGCGCACCAGCGCGTCCGCGTGCGTTGTTTCAAGCCCCTGAAGTTCCAGTCCGATTACCAGCGAATTCCTTACGTGGGAGACGGCGTCACCAAGCCACCGGCTATTGTAATCATACCTGATCGGCTTTGTATGGAGCCGGGCGATCGTGCCCCAGAAATAGTCGTCCATATCACGGAGATAGAGCGACACATCCATGCTCGCAAGTGCCAGATCGATATCCTCGGGCGCAAGCGCATCTGCTCGAAGGGCTCCCTGGACCACCCCTGCGACCACTCCTCGGGCTGTTCCAGCCGATTGTGGAATCAGACCGTAGAGCGAGTGCTCTCCGGGTTTATTTCGGGCGTCATGAACTCTCCGTGCGAACGCTGAATTGCCGGCCGCCGAAAGCGGCTCGAAGCGGTGGGCACTGACAGGCATTGCAGACGTCAGCTGCATCTGGATACCCCGCCTTGCTTCGCCCAAATGAGTGCGGACCTTGCGACGGCCACTCCGCATGGGGGGTGGCAACCCGAGTTGGAAGTCCATGAACTGCTGAATCGTCTTCTTCTGCGGCTGCCCCGCCAGCATGCTGTGGATGCTTACGCCGCCGCCGACGGTTCGGACGGGCGGACTCCCCAGGCCACTATAGAACAACGTCTTTCGGTGCAGGTCATCAATGCCATCGATGGACTCATCCACGAATCTGGTAAGGTCGGGCCCCGACCACTGAGTATCAACGTACACCTCAAGCGGATCGACGGAATCCCACGCTTGAACCAAGACTAGCGGAGCCCTTTCCCCTCGCTGCATGACTTCGAAAATCCTGCAATTCCTAATTCGAAAGGGGTGGTTGACTTTTGGGCCGGCGTCTCCGGGCAGAAACGCAATTGCCACGCGATCTCCGTCGTGAACCAAGCTGAACGTAAAGATGGCAAGCCGCATTGACGGCAAGCCGTTTAATTCGTTGCTATAGCGTGAGTCTAGTATTCCGTCGGCACACCACCCAATAACATCCTGCTCAAGAGAGGTCTTGGAAGCGGCCTTGATGACTCGGCTCTGACGCTAAACTCCGAGCCTGGTAACAAAGCCATCTTTTTCCCTCCTGTTGGAGCCACTCGCCCTGCTGTCGGTCGCTAGTTTAGCGTCAAGGCCGACTCTACGATGCCACCGGAGATAGTCCTTCCATCGCCGAACCTCCTGCCGGCCGTGCTCCGGATTCAGGAATGGCGTATCCCAGCGGGGGGCGTGGCGTAGCCGTCGGCGGTGCACATCCAAGTCCACAAGGCTGGCACCGGCCGCTAGATAAATGGATTTACGGGAAACAAGGGTGTCAAGGCGGGCGCGTGTGTCAACCAACGGCGGCAACGCGACTGATCGTTCAGATTAGGGTAAGTGGTACCGTCGCGAGACTAAGGACGTCATCCTCAATCGGGCAGATGCTCTTTCATGGACGCAACAGCCCTCCGCAGGCCAATCACACATACCATCCACGCCCGTCTTATCTGAGGGGGAGTTGGCCGGCTGTTTGCATCATCAACCGCGACAGCCACTAGCTAGGCACGACGGGAATTCCTATCAGCTCGGTTTTGGCCGCCCTTTCCTACCCCGATTTCACCCGGGACTTCGCTTGCCTTGATCAAATCATCGAGCAACGAGAGGTTCTGTTGAAAGCGGCCGAAGAATTCTCTTGAGAGCATTGGCGCCGTATTCCTCGATTGCCGAGCGAGCACGAGTGCATCCTCGCGCAATATTCTAGCCATGTTCCGAACATCATGCCCGTTCGCGGCTAGGACCTGCAATTCGTCGAATTCTTGGTCCCAAGCTTCCATGCGTTTTTCAAGGGCAACACCGGACGCCAGCCCCTTTTCGTTAGGGAAAAAGGTACCGACAAGTCGGCGGCCTTGAATTGAATCGAGTGAGCGGCGCATTTCGTTCAATTCGATCAGAATGCGCTGTAGCAGTGGATCATCCACCTTTGCATCTTTCAGCTTTTGCTCGGCACTTTCGCTAATCGCGAGCAGTCTTACGATCGAATTTGCTCCTTCTTTAGAATCATCGGCACTATACGTGGCCTTGAGGGCGGCTTCGATCTTCGATTGAGCATTTTGCACGAGATCGACCCTTAGGTTTGAGTCGTAATCGATGGCCCGGAGCCCAGATATATCGAATATCCTTTCCGTGCCCGCCTCCTGTACTAGCACCACTGGTTTGTCGAACGCTTGTCGCAGTCCTAGTTCAAACAACACGTTGGGATTCCGGTCCGACAGGTCGCAAAGAACCATGGGAGCCTCCAGCAACCGCCGAAGGATGTCCAAATGGATTAGGTTGGTTTCCTTGACATGGTCGGCCCGTGTCGGATCAAAGCCCGCCGCCCGTATGGCAGGCGCATGGACACAGTCAAACACTCGTTGGAAGTGCCCCTTGTCCCGACCGTCGGAGTCGGAAATAGGCATGATCACGAAGCATTCCGGAGAGCCCTTGTCTTTAGACTTCACGCTCATGCAGGCATCACCATTCGGACGAATGAAGACCCCCCCTTAATAATAGTCCCCCCAACAGCAAACTTAGGTTGACCCAGGCGCCGGGGCCCACAGCGCGCCGGCCCCTGCGGTCCGTGCTCACGGCCCGGCGCCTTGGCTGAGCACACGCCAGGGCCCACCATCTCGCCTCGACCTGGACGGCGCCGGGCGCCGACTCCTGCCGACAACGTCAACGAAAGGGCCGCAGATTCCGCGCCTGGAACCCCGGCGAAATCTCCTAGGCCACGGGCAAATTGTTTCCCCGAGCTTCAAGAAGCTCGACCATTTTGGCGGCATTCGGAGCTTCGCTCCGAATCCACCCGCAGGATCAGCCTCCAAGAAACTGAACGAGATGC
>JBFIJP010000085.1:0-12760 GCA_041600695.1 Thermoplasmatota archaeon
CCGTGACAGGGCGTCATGATAGGCCGCTACACTATCGGGGCAAGCGGGCGGAGCGAAGCGACGAGCGCTTGCCCCGTTGCGGAGGTGCGCCAGCACCTTCGCGGCGCCAGGTCGAAGACCTAGCGCGCCAGGGAATGCGTATGCAGGAAGAGGCGGGCGGAGCGAAGCGACGAGCGCTTGCCCCGTTGCGGAGGTGCGCCAGCACCTTCGCGGCGCCAGGTCGAAGACCTGGCGCGCCGAGGATTGCGTATGCAGTTTCCAGCCCGGGGGCGTGGAAATGGGTCCGGCCAGATTCGAACTGGCGATCTTCGCCGTGTGAAGGCGACGTCATAACCGACTAGACCACGGACCCGCGTGTGGCGGCGCGAAGGGGTGCCGCGCGCCCGCCCGGAACCCGGGCCGGGAAGCCGCCGACACGCATGTTGTTTATGAGGCTTACGCGGTGGTTCCGTGCGGGCGTTGCCCGCGGCAGGAGGCGGTTAGCGCGACAGCATGGCGCGTAGGCGGTCGCCGGCGTTCTCCGCGTGGTCGGCGATCTTGGAGATTTGTAGCGTCAGCTTAAGAACGTGGTAGACGCCGATGGGGCCCATCTTCTTTTCAAGCTCGGGCCGCAGCAGCAGGCGCGAGAGGTCGCGCCCCAGGACATCGGTTTCGTGCTCCAGTTCGTGCACGCGGTGGATCAGGGCTTTCTCCTCGTCGCGTTCCCGCTTCACGAAGCCGGTCTCCACCAGGTCGTGTGTGTTGGCCACGGCGGCTTCGTATGCCTCGATGGTTTCGCGAACCTTGGCGAGCAGTTGGATGAGAAGCGCGCCGACGTCGTCGGTGATCTTGGTTTCCCGCATGCTCATCCAGATGGCTGCGTCCTCGGCGCCGTCCAGGATGTTGTCCTGGTCGGAGAGCAGTTGCAAGAACAGCGCCTTGTCCACGGACATGCGTACGTTGCCGGGCAGGTGGTTGCGGATGTTGCTCTTGATCTCGTCCGCTTCCAGTTCGAGCGCGCTGACGCGGCGGGCCAGTTCCGTCACTTCCGGGCTGCCGTCGACGAACGCCTGGGTGGTCTCCTGGAGGGCGTCGAGGCATTCGCGTACTTTGCTGGCGTGTTCCCAGAGGCCCTGGAAGGGGCTCTTCTTGCGAAACGTGTCGAATATGGGGGATCTGAAGTGCTTGGTCATGAAACCACCTACGCGCCTAGGACGTTCTTAAAGAGAAGGTACAGGCCGCCCGCCAGGAGGCCTGCCACGGGCAGCGTGAGGATCCACGAGAAGACGATGTTGCGTAGGACGGCCAGGTCAATGGCGGCAACACCGCGTGCCAGGCCGACGCCGAGGACCGACCCGACGAGGATTTGGCTGGTGCTCACTGGGATTTCACGGATCGTGGCCAGGATGATCGTGGCGGCGGCCGCGAGTTCGGCTGCGAAGCCGCGGCTGGGCGTGATTTCGCTGATCTTCTGGCCGATGGTTTGCATCACGCGCCAGCCCCAGGTGGCGAGCCCGACGACGATACCGATGCCGCCGAGGGGCAGGATCCACCAGACAATGGTGGCCTGGGGAACGAATGCTTCCGCGCTGGCGACGCTGACGATACCGGCCAGGGGGCCGATGGCGTTGGCGACATCGTTGGCACCGTGAGCGAAGGCGACGCTGCCGGCGGTGACGACTTGCAGGGCAATGAAGCGCTTCTCAACGAGCTTGTAGACGGCGCGGTCGCTGCCAATTTTTTCCGTCGTGGGGTGGGGTGCGCCCCGGTGGCGGTACCTGATGATCAGTTCAGCTAGCAGCGTGGCGCCGCCGGCGATTGCGAAGGACAGGAACCACTTCTGCCCCTCGGACAGGCCCCACGCCTTGAACCAGTCGACGTTCTTGAGGCCCTTGAGGAGCGTGGCCATGGCGATGATCAGAACATCCAGGAAGATGAACAGGGGGCGCCAGCGCTCGACCGCCTTGAGCGGGTCGGTGTTGTTGAAGACGGCGGCCTTGATCAGCCAGAAGATTAGGAAGGCGATGGTGCCTCCCAGCAGGGGAGCAAAGAGCCAGCTCTGGAAGATTTCAATGACCTTGTCCCAGGCGATGGCGTCGCCGGCGTTGCCCCATCCGTAGACGCCGGCGGCAGCGAACATGCCGGCACCGATGACGCCGCCGACGATGGAGTGGGTGGTGCTGACGGGCATACCCCACCAGGTGGCGAAGGTGAGCCAGATGGCGGTTCCCAGGAGGGCTGCCAGCATGCCGTAGATGTACAGTTCGGGGGCGAACTCGAAGACGGTGGATCCGCCGGTGGCGCCGTCGGCCATGGCTTGGAAGGTGCCGTTGGCGGGGTCCGCCGTTGCGTTCATGGCGGGGCGCGCAAAGGCCATCTCGGCGTCGAGGATGCCGCTGCGGACGGTCTTGGTCACCGAGCCGCCGGCCAGTACGGCTCCGGCGAATTCGAGGACACCGGCCACAACGATGGCTCGTTTGAGGGTCAGGGCGCCGCTGCCGACGCTGGTCCCCATGGCATTGGCGACGTCGTTGGCGCCGATGGTCCATGCCATGTAGAGCCCGAAGAGCGCGGCGAGGCCGATGATGGCCTCCAGCGAGAAGATCCCAAAGTCCAGCACCATGGAGTTGGCCGACCCGGAAGCTGTACACTACACCGACATATAGAGTCTATATATTCTATATTGTGGTCTTGCCGCGGCGCGCCTCCGAGCAGGTAGGCTTCCAGGACAACGCAGCCTGGCGCGCCCCATCCACCCAACCCAACCAACTCCGCTACTTCAGGAGAATACGCTCGCCCGTGGCGGCATAATGCAGCTTCTCCGCCATCTTCACGGCGTTGTCCCCGCAGCGCTCCAGGTAACGCGCCACCATCATGTAATGGGCGCAGCGCTCAATGTTGTGCGAATCCTCCGCCATGTAGGTCAGGCACTCGCGCCAGACACTGTAACGCTGGGCATCCACATCATCTTCCAGACCCATCAGGGTTTCCGTGTCCGGGGCCGAACGCGTCTCGAAGGAGGTCTGCACCAGCTTCAGCATGGCCTCCACCCGCTCGCCCATCGAACGCAGGTTCACCATGCGGGCCACATGAGACTCCCCCTCCGGCCACGCCTTGGCCACGCGAGCGATATCGTAACCGTAGCGTCCGATCCGGTTCAGGTACGTGATCAGCTTCAGGATCGCCCCGATGCGCCGCAGATCGCCAGCGACCGGCGATTGCAGGGTCAGCAAGCCGAGGGCGCGACTCTCGATCTCCTCATCGAACCCAGCCAGTTCGTCACGGCGCGCAATCACCTGGTCAGCCAGATGGCCGTCCAACTGATCCAGCGCCCGCACACCATCCGTCAGCATGGCACCCGCCAGGCGGACCATGTCCCCGACCTGCCGGCTCAATTGATCGAGTTCTTGGTGGAATCGGTTACGACTCAGAGTCATCCCTCCTTTGGAAGCATGAGCATGTCCACCGAGGGCCTTCCTTGCCCACGGTCACGGCGGGCTTCGTTCCCGACGCTCATTTACCCAAACCTCCCCGTAATATACTCCTCCGTGAGCTTTTCCCGGGGAGACTCGAAGATACGCTTCGTGGGGCCGCTCTCCACGAGCTTACCCTTGTAGAAGAACGCCGTCCGGTCGCTCACGCGGGCCGCCTGGCTCATCGAGTGGGTGACGATCACGATGGTGACCTCCTGCTTGAGTTCAAGAATCAGGTCCTCGATCTTCTGGGTCGCCACCGGGTCCAGGGCACTGCAAGGCTCGTCCATCAAGAGCACACTCGGCTTCACGGCCAGGGCGCGGGCGATGCACAGGCGCTGCTGCTGGCCGCCGGACAGGCCCGTGCCAGGCGTGTCGAGGCGATCCTTGACTTCATCCCAGAGGTGCGCCTTCTCCAGGGCCCACTGGACCAGGTTGTCCAGATCCTTCTTCTTCATCTTCGGCTCGTGGAGACGAATGCCATAAGCAACGTTGTCGTAGATGCTCTTGGGAAACGGATTGGGCTTCTGGAACACCATGCCGACGTGACGCCGCAGCGCCGCCGGCTCGACGTTGTCCGCGTTGACGTCAACGCCATCGAGCAGGATCGTGCCCTGGTGGTGGGTGCCGTCGATGACATCGTTCATGCGGTTCAGGCAGCGAAGCAGCGTGGATTTGCCGCAGCCACTAGGACCAATCAGGGCCGTCACCTGATTGCGGGGGATGGCCAGGTTGATGTCCCACAGTGCCTGGGTTTCGCCGTAATGGAAGTCGAGCTTGTCGACGCTGATCAGGGTGGGGGCGGTTGGCTCCCGGGTCTCCGGGCGTGTGACCACCCGGCGGGGTACTGGAGCATTGGTGACGTCCGTCATGATTACCACTTGATTCTCTTGGAGAGGCGGTGTCGCAGCACGATGGCGGCGAGGTTGAGAAGGAGGGTGGCCACCAGCAGAACCAGGATGGCGGCGCCCGCGTCCTCGATGGCCGCACGCCGGGAGTCCTGCGCCAGGCTATAGGCGCGAACCTGCAGGGGCGTTCCAACATCGAAGGGACCAAAGCCGAGGATAGTGGTGAACGTGGGGATGGCGATGACCAGCAGCGGAGCGGTTTCGCCAGCGGCCCGGCTGAGGGCCAGGACCTGACCGGTCAGGACGCCCGGCAGCGCATAGGGCAGCACATGATGGCGGATGGTCTGCCACTTCGTGGCGCCCAGCCCAAGGCTCGCCTGCCGCACCGAGTCTGGCACGGTCTTGAGCGCCTCCTCGGTGCTGACAATGAGGATGGGCAGAATGAGCACTCCGAGGGTCAGGGCCGCGGCCAGGTTCGTCGCACCCGGCGGCCGGCCCGTCACGTCGGCCATCAGGCGCACAAAGATCGCCAGACCCAGCAGACCATACACCACGCTGGGGACGCCGGCCAAGTTGCTGACGGTGGCGCGAATCAGGTCGGTCAGCCGGTTGCGGGGCGCGTACTCGTAGAGGTAGATGCCGGCAGCGGTGCCGAGGGGGACCGCGAAAAGCATCGTCATGGCCAGAATGACGACGCTGGAAACCAGCGAATCCAGGATGCCGCTGTCGCCCCGGCGAATTCCGATCGGACTGTACTTGTTCGTCCAGAAAGCCACATCCATGTACGGCAGGCCATCCATGAGCAGGCGCACCAGGAGGATCGCCAACGCGGCCACGCTGAACAGGGCCCCACCCATCAGGACGTACTGTGCCCGCTTCTCGCGGCGCCGCCGGACCTTGAGGCCTGCGTCGGCCTGGAGGACATCAAGGTTCACAGGTTGCCTCCGTCCACTTCACGGTAGCGTTTGACGAAGCGCTGGGCTACCAGATTGAGCCCAAGGGTGAGGACGAAGAGCGACAGGCCGACGGCGAACAGACTGGTGAAGACCGGGCCCTGTTGGGGCGTGTCGCCGCTGGTGCGCTGCACGATGAATGCGGTCATCGTCTGGATGGAGTCCACCGGGTTGAAGGTGAGCTGGGCCTGGGTGCCGGCCGCCATGGCAACGGCCATGGACTCACCGATGGCCCGGGCAACACCCAGGACGAAGCTGGCGACGATTCCCGACAAGGCTGCCGGCAGCACCACGTAGCGCGTGGTTTCCCACTGGGTGGCCCCGAGGCCAAGGCTGGCCTCGCGCAGGTGGCGGGGCACGGCGCGAATGGCATCCTCCGACAGGCTCGTAATGATGGGCAGGACCATGATGCCCACGACGATGATGGCGTTCAACGCGCTGAAAATGAGGGCCGACTTCTGTCCGAACACGTAGTACAGGAACTGGCCCGGGGCCGTCATGTCCTGGATGATGGGACTGATGACGTGCAGCGCGAAGAAGCCGAAGACGATGGAGGGGATGCCGGCCAGGAGTTCGAGCACGGGCTTGAGGGTCCCGCGCAGCCGCGGCCCGGCGTATTCTGCCAGGTAGACGGCGGTGGCCACGCCAATGGGCAGGCCAATGATCAGCGCCCCGATGGTCACCAGGAGCGTGCCGCTGGCCAGGGGCAGAATGCCAAACTCGCCTGCGTCGCCGCCCTCGGCGAGTTGGACCGTGCCCGCCGTGCGCCACTCGGTGCCTGTCAGGAACTCGACGATCGAGATCTCGCGGAAGAATTCCACCGAGTTGGAAATCAGGACGTAGAGGATGAAGCCCAGAACCAGGAACACGCTGAGGCCTGCGAGGAAGAACACGAGCCGCGCCGCCTGGTCGCCAAGGCGGGCGCGTGCGCGCAGACGCAGGTTGGCCAGGGCCGCGATGCTCGGTGGATCGGTCATGTGAGTGGCACCCCGTAGGTCTGGCAAGGTTAGCGCTTGACCCTTTAGTCTATAGAGAAGCTATGGCCTTTCGGCCTTCGGCGCAGTCGGTGATCGAGCATGCCGGCCCACCCGGGGTCGAGGGCCTCCCACCGCCGGGCGCGGCGCGGCCTGGTGCAGGGGGGCGGGGGGCAGCCAAAGGCGAAGGCGGGTGATCAAGGGAGACCAGGGGAAGGGGAATGGATCTCGGCGCCACCCGAGCCCAGCGGCAGCAGGATGGGCAGGTCCCGACGGGCTGCCTAACTGTCGAGCGCCGCCAGCATGCTGGCGCGGGTGGTCGCATCGAGGGGCACGTAGCCGACCTCGGGAATCAGCGCCTGGCCGCCGTCCGGGTGGTAGACATAGCGGAAGTAGTCGGCCAGGATTCCCGTGGGAATGCCATTGGTTCCGATGTAGATGGCGCGGCTCAGGGGTGTGTACTGGCCATTGGCGACGGTGTCGGGGGTGGGCTTGACGCCCTCCACGGCCACCAGTTTGACCTTGTCCTGGTTTTCCACGTAGTAGGCGTACCCGAAGTAGCCGATGGCGTACGGGTCGTCCTTGAGGCAGGTGACCAACACGTTGTCGTCCGGGCTCTGCTGGACGCCAGCGCCGCTGCGCGGCTCCTCGCCCTTGCCTAGGATTTCCTCGTTGAAGTACTCGTACGTGCCCGAGTCCTCGTCCGGGTAGCAGAGGCGGATGGGCTGGGCGGGGTAGCCGGCCTTCACGTCGCTCCAGCGGGTGGCGGGGTCATCGGAGCGGAACATGTGCTCCAGTTCGGCGACGCTCAGGTCGTCGGCGAAGGTGTTCTTGGTGGACACGACCACGGACAGGCCGTCGAAGGCGATGGTCCACAGGATCGGTTCGACGCCCTTGGCGCGGCAGGCCTCAACCTCCGAGTCCTTGATGTAGCGGCTCATGGCGCCGAGGTCCAATTCCTTGTTGCACAGGCCGCTGGCGCCGGCACCGCTGCCACCGCCGCTGACCTTGATCTGGATGCCGCGGGCGGCGCCGAAGTCCTCGGCCCACAGCTCCGCGAGGGGCTTGACGGTGCTGCTGCCCGCCTGGACGATGGTGTTGGCTTGCAGCGTGCCGCCGGTGGCGGAGCCGTAGATGGCTTCGTCGCCGCCGGTGCTGGTGCAGCCGGCGAGGGCCACCATACCCAGGAGGACCGTTGTCGTCAGGGTGAACGCGTTCCGGTTCATGATACTCTGACCCCATTCGAGGAGGGCAGCAGGATAACCCCTCGTGCCGTGTTCTCTTGCTTCTCTATAGACACACTGTTGGTCCCCCCTGTGCAGTTTCGCTCAGGACCCTGTGGGGGCGAGTCCTACATACCGACCCCGGGTCGGCGGCCCTGATGAACCGAACGAAACTGCGCAGCACGAGGCGCTCCCATCTGCATGTGGCGGTGGACGCGCCCACCACCCCGCCGATCGCCGGCCGCCGTGTGCGTGTGCCGATCCGACTGGAGGTCCGCCGCGGCGCGCCCCTTGACGTTCAACTCCAATTGGCCGGCCTCAGCGACGGCTGGACAGCCCAACTCCCACTTTCGCGGTTGCTCGTGCGCCCCGGCCACGCCGTGCGCATCGTCGCCGCCGTGTGGGTGCCCTCCACCGCCTGCACCGGCGACCGCCAGACGCTGCTCGTGTCCGTGGCCGGCTGGCGGCGCTTCGACCGGCTCGTGGATTTGGTCGTTTGTTGAATCCCCGGCGTGCCCGCGTGGCGGAGCCCGGACGGCCAACCGGCGCCCCGGCAGCGGAAGCGGTTTTCCCCAGCGGCGCTCTGAGGGGCCTGTGGTTTCTGGTGGTCGGCTGCGCACGTGCAGCGTGATGGTGATGATGTGTCTCGTGGGTCTGGCCGGCTGCACAGCGCCGGATGCGCCCACCCACGACGAGGCAGCCTTTGTGGAAAACGGCACGGCGTGGCGATTCAGCAAGCTCGTGGGCCCGGCCGGCCCGATTCCCCAGGGGGGCGAGATGGGCACGCTCGTGGGCGGCCTGTCGGTCGCCGACGCCGACGGCGACGGACGCATGGACATCGTCGTGGCTGACGGCCAGGGCGTCATGCTGTACCGCAATCAGGGGGACAGCATGAACGGCGTGCGCGTGCCACTGATGCTCGATGACGGGCAGCAGGCACGATCAACCCTTGTGGCAGACCTGGACGGCGACGGCTGGAAGGACCTCTTCGTGGTCACCACCAGTGGACCCGATCGGCTTCTGCGCGGCGGCCCCACCGGCGTCACGGACGTTTCAACTGCCGCCGGCATCACCCTACCCTCGGCCGGCTCGGCGGCCGCCGCGGCGGATGTGGACGGCGACGGCGATCTGGACATCGTGGTGGGCAACTACGGCCGGGAGGCCGACGGCTACGAGGGCGGGCCGGAGATTCTGGTCAGCGCCGAGAACGGCGCGCGCAACCTGCTCTACCTGTCCAACGGCAACGGCACCTACACCGAAGCCGGGGCAGCCGCCGGCCTGACAGCGACCCGCTGGACATGGGCCCTGGCCTTCTGCGACTACGACCGCGACGGCGACCCCGACCTCTACGTCTCCAACGACTTCGGTTACGATTCGCTTTACCGCAACGACGGCACCGGCCACTTCGAGGATGTGGCCATGGCGTCGGGTGTCGTGAGCAACCGCCACGGCATGGGCATCACATGGGTGGATGCCGACCTGGACGGCTGGATGGATGCCTACACCAGCAACATCTTCGTCGACGGCACCCGCGTGCCGGCGCTCTGGGGCAACAATTTGTTCATCAACCAGCGCGATGGGACCTTCGCAGATGAAGCGGATATCCGGGGTGTGGACGACGGCCTGTGGGCATGGGGCCAGACGGCTTTCGACGCGGACAACGACGGCGACCAGGATCTGATGGTTGTCAACGGATTCGCCACCCGCGACGGAGCCGACCCCTACTATGACTTCATGCCGACGTTGCAGCCCCGCCACCCCGGAGAGTCGCCACCGGTTCCCGGGTTCATCTACAACGCGACCCACCAAATGGTCTTCCCGGGGGCACCCCAGGCGCCGCTGAGCCTCGCCAGCAACCAGCCCAGCCGTGCGTTCGAAAACCGCGGCGACGGAACCTTCGTGGAACGCGCCGGAGCTTGGGGCCTGGACGAGCCCAACGATGGGCGAGCCGTGGTGGCTGTGGACATCGACCGCGACGGGGACCTTGACCTGGTGGCCACCGCCTACGGGCGCACACCGCTGCTCTTCGAAAACCGGCTCGGTGGCGCCTCCATCATCATCGAGCCCGTCGGCATGGGCGGCAACCTGGAGGCCGTCGGCACCGTCGTGACCGCCGACGTGAACGGCCGCCTCCTGGTGCGCGAGCGTGCCCTCGGGCAGGGCTTCCTCAGCCAGGAGGGCCCCGAACTGCACTTTGGCCTGGGCGACGCGGCGACGGCCAACATCGAGGTGCACTGGCCCGGCGGCGATGTGTTCCAGTTCCCCAACGTGGCGGCGGGCCGCTACACGGTTTCACAGGCCACAGGCGAACTGGTCCCCGCCGAAGGCTAACGGTCCGGACCCAGGCTCAAAGGTCGCCGCGGGCCCTGTTGGGCTCCCAGAGAACCTCGCGAGCGCCCTCGGCGACGATGGCGGCCCGGCTCCAGACGAAGAAGGAGTCGCTGAGCCGGTTCAGGTACCGCACCGCAACCAGATCGCAGCCACCTTCGCGCTCCAGCGCCACCGTGAGCCGTTCGGCCCGCCGGCAGATGGTCCTGGCTAGGTGCAGTCGCGCATTGAGCTCCGTCCCACCGGGCAGAACGAAGGACTTCAGCGACGGCAGCTTGGCGGTCCGTTCGTCCAAGTCCTTCTCCAGGTGGACGACGTCCGCATCCGTGACCCGCGGTTGGGTCTCGCTCATGTCCTCAGGGAGGGTCGAGAGGGCGCTGCCCAGATTGAACAGAACATGCTGGCAGCGCAGCAGTTCGCGGGTGATGGATGAAATGGCGGGCAACTCCGTGCCCTTTGGGGCATTTCGGCACGCTTCACGGCACAAGCCGACCACGGCATTGAGCTCGTCGACGGTGCCGTACGCCTCGATGCGCAGGTGGTCCTTGGGTACCCGCTGGCCCCCAACCAGGCTGGTTTCCCCCTTGTCCCCGCCACGGGTGTAAACCCGATTGATGGTCAGGTGCGGATCATGAAACTCGTCGGCCACAGCGGTCGCAGGCGGCACCGCCTTGAAGCGGCACCGGTCGCGGTCATCGCCCGGCTGGCCGGGGCTGTTGCCCGGGAACCCTACCCGCCGAGCGCCTTTCGCAACCGGCGCTTGTCCAGCCGGTAGACCCAGGTGTTGGGGTTGCCCTCCTCTTTTACGCGCAGGCCCAGCGTATGGTCCCGGTGGTGGGCGAAGGCAAGCAGGTTGGCGATGAATTCCGGCTGCTGGTCGCCCAGGACCCGTGCCGCCTCCTCCTCGTAGGTGTCGTAATGGAACAATTTTTCCTAGTTAAAATACGATGGAACTAGGAGATGCCACCAATGCGGGCCGTATTCCCGGAGCATGGGGGAAAGGTGGAGGTCAAGTGCGGGTCGCACGGGTTACGAGTCGTCAGGTAACGGCAATCTGGCCCCCATTACGGCGGTCAGATCACCCGCCTTTGGATGGCATCTGCAGATGCACCTGCCCCACCAGCTCTGATAGCACTCAGACATGCCGGTTTGCTCGCAGGCCTCGCCGCATTTCTCGCAGAATTCGACAATATCGCAACCCCTCTGTGTGTTGAGGAACCAGTTATCATCATCATTCCCGGGCAGGGGTTCTTCTTCAGCGCTAGCCATGCTAACGATCCCGCCCGATGCCAGGAGGGCAACGGTGGCGAAAGCAATCATTCGTGGGTTCATTGTTCACTCCTTTAGGTTTGTTTTCATTTAGTTTGGTGCAATCTGGTGGACGAATGCGGAAACCATGCCGGCTGGTCGCGGCTTCTCCACCGAAATGATCTCGAACACGAAACGCAACGTGGCATCTTTTGGTATCTCAGAAGCGCTCGGATGTTCGCGCACGAGGATATTCGTTTCGTTTATCGACACGACCCCATACACGCCGGGCGGGACTATGAGGCCGGGAAGTTCACACCCGCGCGTCGAGAAGACCTCGCCGATAGAGAGACTGGGCGCGGGTATGATCTCATCACGCTCCAAAGACAGGGTAAGGTTGAACCCGAATGCGGGGGAATAAACAACGCCGCTATCGGGGAGGACTATCTCGACACTGGCCTGGCTTGCCTCAAGGTTCAAGACGCGTAACTGTAGGTAGCCGTAGGAAACGGAGGCTCCTGATTGGATCACACTTCGGGGCCCTAGCAGGCGCAATGTTTGGTTGATTTGATCCTCAGCATATAGTTTGGCCAAGTCCATGGTGAAGTGCTGCGGCATCGGGTCAAATTGCCGGGGCAATGCATAGGTTTCGTACCCCCCAAGCGCTTGGGCGAGCAGTGGGGTATGGATTATGTCGCCGGGGCCATTCCCTAAGAGAAACTGATCAATTGAGAATTGCTTCCAGTTAACATTTCCTTGGCCAGATGGAGCAAGATGGTGCGTCCAGGTGGTCCGATTCGACGAAACGGGCTTATCTTCCGAGAAACTCCCCGAGTGTGCATCCGGCTCGGGTGCTGTCACGAAGATCATATTGCCATGTTCGTCGAAAACGGTGACGCGGTACTCAACAGTGTCGCCCCAGGCGATGGTGGTGGCCTGGCCCCCAGTAGTCACGAGGGCCAGTGAGGCAGTGCCGAGCAGAAAGACGATCACCGCGACGATCAGAATGGTGCCCTGTGTCTTCGTTAACATGGCGCGCGTGCGGTCGCCGAATGACGAACCTTTTGGAGCAGCGCCGGCTTCAATTCGCGCCTCGTTCAGGATTGCATCGTTGTGGGACGGGATCGGGCCAATTGTTTCGCTAGGTTTCATTTGAATTCCTCCCAGAGTGTGGGGCCTGTGATAGGCTGCTGAGGTATCAATTCAAACATTGCCGAAGGCCGGCTTTCCTCATGACCTTCATGGCAACGACCGAACATCTTGATCACCCCTGAAGCAGGCAAGGCCGTACCGGCGGTTGGAAGTAGCTGGTATCCGGTGAATTCCTGCTGCCGCCAGTGGTAAACAAGGAGCAATTTGCCGGTAGAAGAATCTTTGCAGGTATCGATGGCTGCCCCGAAACCAAGCAGTTGCGAGGCGGCACATCCGAATATTAATGTCGCGCGCGACCCCACCCCGACAACACTTCGCTAGCTGAAACAGGGCACCTGTAGATCGCTGGCGTCCATCACCAGAACTAGGCAGGCGTAGCGTCGACGACCAGTGGCGCTCGCCTGTTGCTAGTGTAGTGCGGAGTAAGTTCGCCAGTATTTCTTGACTTTGCGCACGATGTCCTTGGCTTTGGCTGTCCACTGGAATGGGATCGGATTTTCGTTGTGGGTTCTGATCCATTCTTCGATCGCGCGCTTCAATTCGTCGACGCTTCGGAATGCACCGCGGCGAATCCGGTCCGAC
>JBFIJP010000086.1:0-12717 GCA_041600695.1 Thermoplasmatota archaeon
GGTGGTGTCGGCCCAAAGCACAGCGGCGCCGTTTTCGAGCCGGAACTGGACACTGTAGGTCATGCCGGCTTCGTGCGCGAGGCCATTGATGCCGTCAAACGCGACGGATCCACCATAAACGCTCACGGGGCCGGGGTTGGCCGAACCGGAGATCACGGAACCGGAGGTAACGGCGGCATCACCCTCCCGCCGAAGGGTCACGATGGTGAACGGATCGTCGCCCCGTTCCCCGGTTGCCGTGTATGCGTACACGTCCATGAAGACCCGGTTTGGCAGGGCGTCGGTTCCGGGGTTCAGGTTCCCGACGTAAATCTTGGCACTGATATCAAAGAGGCGGAGTTCATCACGGGCAAAGAGCCCGGGCGTCATGTCGAAGCGGGGCTGCTCCCTGGCCTCAACGGCTACCGAGGGCGTTCCCACGATGGGAACCTGGCCGATCACTTCTGTGCCCGGCCTCACCGCTGGACCCATTGCAATCCCACGACTGTTCTGGCCCGTGCCCGTATCCGTCGGGCGGCCAAGGTCCATGACAAACGCCTGGCCAAGGGCAATGGCGCTGCTTGCGGGAGTGCCACCTCCTGGCTCGGACGGAATCTGGTCGGGGTTGGGGTTGGACGCCGCCAGGAAGTAGTCCGTGTTGTGCAGGTAGAACTTCGCATTCTCCGGAAGGAGTTTGAAGTCACTGCCGGGCCGGACGCCGGCCTCGTTCATGGCTTCGACGATGGCGGGCGTGTTGGCTCCGGCCGGCGTTGCGGTCATCAACGTCGGCATCACCATCAGCAACGCGATGAGGAAGGCCATTCGTGGGAGCGGGTTCAGGTTTGACATGAAAGTGGTCCACCGGAGTTCAGGGCTTATAAGGTCCCAGGAGGGGCAAGCCCGGATTGTTGGTTTGCGTGGACCTGGTACCTCTTATCCTTTGCGATTCATCGGGGCGGCTTTCCCCGGGCGTCGGCGGGCCGCCAGCAGCCCTACCGCAAGAAGGACGCCCAGCACCGAAACGCCCGGGCTTTCCTCCTCAGGTGCCTCCACCTCGCCGGCCTCGGCCGGCTGGACACCCACCAGGAATGTGCGTGCGTCGCTGCGCGTCGGATCTCCCAGACTCATGACCGCGCCCCGCAGCACCACGGTTTGGTTGACGTCGGCATCAAAAGGCGCCTGCACCTTCAGGTTCACCGTGGCGGTCTCCCCCGGCCCAACGCTGTTGAAGCGGTGCGTTGGAAGTCCCGTCTCGAAAACGACGGTCCACAGCAATGGCGCGCCGCTGATGGACAGGTCAAAGCTGTCGGGTGCGTTGCCGTCGTTGCGAACGGACAGAGGTATGAGTGCACTTTCCCCCTGGACCACCCTCGCGCTGCTGGGCACGAGGAGGGTCGGCTGGAAGGCCGCACCAACCTTGCCGGTGAAGGCAAACGTGACAGAGCGCTGCGCTTCCACCACGAGGGTTACGGTGGCCGCATCCAGTTCGGCGGCCTCGGCGGGCGCCTGCAGGCTAATGGTGACGTTGGCGGTGGCTCCGGCCGCCAGATCCAGGCGGGGCGGCGTCACAGTGGCAATCCAGTCCGCGCGGTCGACGGACACCGCCAGCCCGGTGCCATCGGCAACGTTGCCTTGGTTCTGCACCACGACGGGGAAGGTGACCGTTTGGCCCGGCGTGACCGCCTTGCTTGGGGCCCCCACCGTCATGCCCCAGCCGCGCTGCTCAGCCACATCCACCAACAGGGGTGTCTCTCCCGCCGGGCGCCCGCCAAGCGAATGAGCAACGGCGATCGTGTAGCGCCCTGGCGGCGTGAAGGCGGGCACGCTGACTTGTACACGGGTTTCACCCTGCCCCTGCAATGGAATGACAAAAGTGGCCGGGTTGGCCGTGGCGCTCCAGCCGTCCGGGGCGCCAGGGGTAACAGTGACGGTTTCTGCCCGATTGCCTGCGTTTTGGTAGGCAACCGTAACATTCTGGACAGCCCGGGGGGCCACCGTGATGGGGCTCAGGGGCGGGGCGATCAGTTGGTGGAGTGCAGGGTAGATCGCGATTTCGGAACCCGAGGCGGCCATGGCAACCTCTCCGTCGGCGCTGATATCGACCGAAACGACGCGGGCGGGCAGGCGGTCGGTCCAGATGGGCTCCAGTTTGGCTGCAACCCTGAACAGGGCCACCTCGCCTGCTGAAGAGCCGGCAATCAGGTACGTGCCGTCGCGGGAGAACGCAATGTCGGTGATTCCTGCGTCGAGGGTGCGCGTGTCTGCGAGGGCGCCCGTGGCAGCTTCACGGTCTAGGCTGTAATACCGCAGGATCCCCGCGGCGTCCCCGGCGGCGAAACCATTGGCGTCCTCGCGTATGGCGACCGCCTGCTGCGCCTGATTGGAGGGGTGCCGGCTGAAGGCCTGTGTGGGCGTGTGATCCTTGGAGAAGACCGCCACTTCGCCGTTGGCGTACCCGGCCACGGACCAGTGGGCGGAATCGCTGGCCACGGCAACGTCGCGGGCGACGCTCTGGATCAGGTTTCCATGTGTGCCGCCGCTGCCAATCGGGACGCGGTGCGCCGCCCCGGCCGCGAAAACCACCAGCGAACCCTCGGTGGAGAGATCAATGGCGATGGGTGCGTTTTCCAGGAGCAATTCAAGGATGGGTGGGCTGGTGTTCAACCAGCCCAGCACCAGGACGCGGTGGGGCACCTCGGAACCGGAGCCGGCCACCGCGACGGCGATGCGGTCGCCAGGGCCGTCCAGATCAACGGCCTGGATCAAACCGGAAACTTCCATTCCGAAGCGTAGCCCCTGCTGGGCGGTAATCAGAAGCAGGCGGGAACGTGCACTGCCGACATGGCTCGCCACAACCGCTCGATCGCCATTCTGGGACACGGCGACCGCCACGGCATCGCCGTCGCACAGGGTTGCCAGGGCCTCCACGTCGGGCGTTGCACTGTTTGGGTCGCAGTTTGGCGTGTCCGCATGGCCGGCCTGTAGCCGACCGCCCGAGGAGTCCCACATGAACCAGACGTTGGTGTGGAGGCTGTCGGACAGAAGACCAGGACCGGGGGCTGGAGCCGGGTCGAGAGTGCCGCCAACGATGTGGTGGGTGAAGTCAGCCAAGGCGGCGGCGGCGAAGGTGCTGCTGCCGGTGAGCGCCGGCTCGCTGCGCCGGTTGGGTTCGACCTGGCCGAGGGCAACGGGTGTTGCCATCAGGAGGACCAGGAGGAGAACGGTCGCGCGGTGCATCGTGGCTTCGATGTGGGACTCAGCTATGAAAAGCATTTGATGCCCGCGGCGCCAGAATAGCGTGCGTGCGCCGGGTCATTTCTCCCATTTGGCCTAGGCGGCGTCGTCCGGCCCCAGGCGTGAAGCCATCCGGTTGCGCACCCGGGCCAACACATCGGCGTTGTCGTAACCGGGCCCGTCGGCCGTGTGGCGCGCGGAGGGCACGGGCGGCGCGTCGGGGGAGTCTGGCTTGTCAGGCCGGTCGTGCCTGTCAGGCCCGTCCGGCCTGTCGGGCGTGCGCCACCGGGATTCGAGGGCAGCGACAAGCAGTCGCGTGGCGCGTGTCAACTCGTCCACGATGGTGACGTCGGCGGTGCGCGCCGTCCGGCTCAGGGGGTTCAGGTCGATGGTGATGACCGTCTTGCCCATGGCTTTGAGGGCCTCGCACCGGTCGCCGTCTTCCAGGGGCACCAGGACCACATCGGCGTCCCCGATGCCGTCCCGGCAACACAAGGCGCGGTCCGACGCCAGGCCCGGTATGCGGGCATCCGGATCACGGCCGAGGACGGAACCCGGCCGCGCGCCAGCGGCTTCCATCGCCAGGATGAGCCGATCGATGCGCGGGGGGGTACGGTGGAACAGATTGACCTCCAGGCGCAGGGCTGGCAGGGCGCGAGCTACCTCCAGGCACCCCGCAGCATCCAGGGCAACCACGTTGCCGTTCAGGCTGAGGACAGGCTGCCGGGCTGCCCGCAGCAGCCGCGCTGCCTCGGCCACCGCTTCGATCGCTTCAGGGGGCGAGGTTTCGCCCAGCAGGTAGTCGAAGGCCTCGCCGCGGCCGTGGGCAATGAGCCCCGTAGCATGGACAAGGCCCGCCTCAACGGCGCTCTTCATGCGTTCGCGCACCCGCAGCGACCGGGCGCGGGGGTGGTCGTCCGGAATGTTGGTTTCGCTCATGCCTCCTCCCAATCCAGGCCAACATCGATGCTGACCGCGTGATGCGTCAGGGCCCCGAGACTCACTCGATCGGCCCAGCCATAATCGAGGATGTTGGCAGGCGTGATGCCTCCGCTGGCTTCGATCTTGATGCCGGGGCGGAGGTCCCAGACGGCCTGGGCCCAGGCTTGGCCGGTGGCGGGGTCTTGGTTGTCGATGAGCAACCAGTCCGCGCCGGCGCCAGCGACGGCCAGAGCATCGTCGAGGCTTTCAACCTCCACCTCGAGCACCTTGTCCGGGTGTGCCTGGCGCAGCCGGGTGGTGGCGGCCGCCACATCGCCGGCAACGGCGCGGTGGTTGTCCTTGACCATCATGGCATCAAACAAGCCAAAGCGGTGCGGGTCGCCGCCGCCGATCTGGATCGCCTCCTTCTCGAAGGCCCTGAAACCAGGGGTGGTCTTGCGGGTGCCGGCCACCATGCACGACGAGCCATGCTTGGCCAGTTGCTCGGCGAGGGCACGCGTCTGGGTGGCGATGCCACTCATGCGTCCCACGATGTTGAGTGCCAGGCGCTCTCCCGCCAGGATCGCCTTGGCGGGCCCCTCCACTCGCAGCACGCGAGCATGGGCAGCCACCCGGTCGCCGTCCTGATGCAACACCTGGGCGCGGGCGCCCAGCCGGGCCAAAACATCCACGGCGTGACGAAGACCAGCAACCACGGCGGCCTGACGAAACACCATCACGGCCGCGCCCTGCTCATCACCAAAGAGGGGCTCGCTGGTGATGTCTCCGGACCCCAGGTCTTCCTCCAGGTAGAGGGCGATCCAGTCAGTCACGCTGCCGCGACCGGGAGGGGGCTCTTAGA
The DNA here is from genome assembly GCA_041600695.1 of Thermoplasmatota archaeon. Lineage (GTDB taxonomy): Archaea > Thermoplasmatota > E2 > JACPAO01 > JAHFTW01 > JBFJVP01. The sequence goes on from JBFIJP010000086.1 coordinate 4,997, forward strand.
ACCGGTGGCCGCCGCCACCTCTACGGAGTGGCGGGAAAACGGGCCACCAAGCAGTTTTTTGCGGCGCGGCCGATGCGCGCTCAAATGCGGGTCCTGCCGATCGTACTCATTTGCCTGATTGCATCCGCCACCTGCGCCAGCGCGGGCATTCAGTTCACATCCCTCGACGGGCCCCGGGTTTTGGTCGCAGGCGAAGAGGAGGGTGTGTTCCTGGCCTCCGTGTCTGTCTCGTGTCAAAGCGTTCTGGCGCGCGCAGGGCCTGGCACCACGGTACCGGTCACGTTCGAGGCGACCGGCGTCGAAGGCGTGATCCTTTCGGGCCCGGTGACGGTCGACCTTGAGATTCCCCTGGCGCAGTGCCCGCTGGGATCTGCCGCAGCCGAAGCGGCATTCAACGTGTCGCTACGCGAGGGCATGCCGGCAGAGACCCTGCATGGCGTCTGGTTCAATGCCAGCTTGGAGCCGTCCGACCTCGACGGCGATCCAGACACGGCCGGAACCTCCACATTCGTGGAGGCCGCACCCAGGCCTGCGATCGCTTTTGAGGCGGTCAGCACCGAGGAAATCTTCTACGACGACGCGACGTTTCAATTCATGATTCGAAACACGGGCAACGTGGGCGTGAGGGTGTCGGCGCAGGCGGACAACCCTGGTTTTGCGGACGTTGTTTTTGATCAGGTTCTGCTTGACCCCGGTGAGCAATCGAAGGGGGAATGGGCCATTGAGCGGCACGACGGCTGGACCACTGGCTGGGACCAAATTTTCCTTAACGTTACTGCCACGGCAGCAGTCGCAGGCCCCGGCCCCGACGCCGCCAGCCAAACCGTCCAAGTACGCCTCATCGAAGGGCATCCCGGTGCAACTCCGGCAGATGGGAGCGGCCAGCGAGGAGCTGACAGCCGCCAGGGGAAGGCCACCCTTGACTCCAACGAGAGGCAGGCGCAGGTTGATTCCAGGGACAAGCAGGCCAGAGGAATGGCGTGGTTCATTCCCGTTCTTGCCCTAGCTACTGTAGGCTTGCTCGGGGGCACGCGCCGACGCGGCCCGGTTTAGCGAGCGGCAAGGGGCCCCAGGGGCACTTTCACGGCTCACGTCACCGGTCGTAAGTCAACGTCGCCAGGGGGCCCATCCGCAGCGCGCACACAGCCGGCGGACCACGCACTACCACCGATGGCCCGGCGGGACACTTCAACAGGCGCGCCACAACCACCAAAGGCAGCGGAGGGTGTGCGCATCCATGCACCGCAGGCCGGGCCGTTTCTTTTGTTTCGCAGTCCTGGCGGCGACGCTGCTAGCCCCGACGGCTGCGGCTGAGTTGCGCATCGCTTCCGTAACGGCCCCGGACGCACCCCTGGCGCCGGAGGTGGAACGAGGGAGCCTTGACGTGACGGTGGAGTTGGACTGCTCCAGCTACCTCCTGCGCCTCGACCCGGCAGAGACGGGGGTTCCCCTGACCGTGACCATCGAATCGGACGACTTCGTGATCGTCACGGGCCCCACGAGGCATCTGTTTCACGCCGAACCCCAGGAATGCGCGCTGCCCGGCGCCTTCGTTGTCTCCCAGCTGACCTTCGAAGTTGCTGTGACGCAGGATGCGCCCGGGCTGCTGGATCACCCGATCACGTTCAACGCCAGCGTGGCCCCGGACCCCCTCGGATTTGATCCAGCCGCCGCGCAGGAGGGGGCAAGCGTGCAGGCGGCTCCGAACATGGTGCTCCAGGCCAAGGTGGCCGAGTCGTTGGCGCGCACCAAGGGCCCCATTGATTTCCCTGTCGAGATCACGAACTTCGGTAACGTCCCCGTCACGGTGAGTCTGGAGGAGGGCGAGTCAAAGGGCACGATTGCGTTTGCCGACGTTTCGCTAATGGCGGCCGGCCGGCCGGACAGCAGCGTGGCCACGGCTATCCGGTACACGCCGCCGGATGGGTCGTGGAAACACGATGCCGTGGAGCTTGCGCTCGTGGCTCGCGAAGCGTCCACGGGGGAGACCGCGGATCCCGTCAAACTGAGCCTCCTGGTTCGCAACGACAGCTTCCTCGCCACACCCGGCCCCGGAGTGGCCTGGCTCGGCGCTCTGCTGCTGCTGGGCGCGGCACGCCGGCGCTGACGCGGATCCTGCGGACTCCCGGCCGATGGTGTTCAAATCCGCGCGAAAACCGCCCCCTCCTTCCGCCACGCGACGGACCCTACCCCGGAGATAGACACCGTTTTGCACAAATCCTTCAGCCAAAACGATCTTTTGCACGGGTCCGATGCTCTGGTTGTGAGATGGATCCTGCTCGCCGCATGCCTGCTCCTCCCGGCCGCCCAGGCATTGGAGTTGCAGGCGCCAGCCGAAATCCGCCTGCAACCCGAGACGGCGGCCCCACTGGACGTCGTGGCTCTGCTGGACTGCATGGATTTCGCAGACGCCGGTCCGGGCGCTGAACTGGTCCTTACGGCCACTGCCAGCCACCCTGGCCTGCGAGCCGACACGGGAGGGCCCGTGAGCATCGACTGGGCCCCCTGCCTGACCGGCGCCACCCGCATCGAGCTCCCCGTGGAGGTGATCCTGGTCGGCCAAAGCGATGTTCCGGCCGAGGAGCCGTACGCGATCACGTTCACGGGGTCGGCGGGCAATGTGGAGGCCAGCAATTCTACGAACGTCGAAATGGTCTACGAAGGCCGCGTCGAAGCGACCGCGGCGTCTCCTCACCGCATGGCTGCGCCGCAGAAACAAATCCGGTTCCCGATCGAACTCCAGAATCACGCCAACGGGCGAACCCTTGTCCGCTTCGAGGCAGTGCAGCCGAAGGAAGGCCATCTGATCTCGCCCACGCCCGTGGTGCTTGAGGCGGCAGGGCAGGAAGGATCGCGGGCGACCGTTGAAGCTCTCTACGCGACGCCCTTCGACAATGGATACGTGACGGCAAAGGAAGCGTTGGTTGTGACCATGACGGCCGTTTCCGCCAAGACAGAGGCCCCGGCCGGCCAACCCTTCCAGATCGAATTGACGGCGGAGACCAAGGGCTGGTACATTCCGGGCCCCGGCGTGTTGCTGTTGCCAGGGCTGCTGGGTGCAGCCGCGCTGCGCCGATCCCGCGGGCCTGGCTTTGATCGTGGCGATTAGCCGACGATGCGGCGGGGGCGCCGCCAGGTGACTGCATGGTGATTGTCGGGTCGCCAAAATTTTGCGCGACCGGACCATAAGTCTGTTTAACCTACGGGCTGAATCAGATTGTATGCCATCCATTAAAGGGCCTGTCTTGTTAGCCTTGGCGTGCCTGCTGGCGATCCTGGCGTTGCCGACGCCAGCCGCCAGTTCCCAGGGAGCGGTGCTGACGTTTACTCCGCGAGAAACACCGACTGAGCCCGTCCCAAGAAATGAGTCCACGCTTGTCAGCATTGACCTCCTTCGAAGCTGTGAGTCGAGGTATTACATCCTGACTGAAGCCACGCTCGAAACCTCATACACGGGACCTGAGGGTTCGGTGGTTACTGCTGATACCGTTGTGCTCGACGAACTGATCTGCCCGCTCGAAGCTGATCAGGAGGCCCGCCTCAACTTCTATCTGGTTCCTGGCCCGGATGTCCCAGCCGGGCAACCGCTGCCCTTCAGCCTGGTAGTGACCCTGCCAGCCCAGGAGCTGCCGGACATGCCAACGAGCAGCGGTCGGATTACCTACCAGCTCATGGTCTCCGTCATCGACGACGCTGAAGGCAACTCGTCCGAGGCGGGCCCTGGCGCGGCCGCCGCGTCGCACGATGGTGTTTTGGGCGCCTCCAATCCTGACGTTAACTCGTGGGACCGTGATCCGAGGCATCCCGCCGCCGTCTCACGCGGTGCCCCAGGCCTGCCAGCCCTGGCCATGCTGGTCGGATTGTTTGCCGCCGCGGGGGTCCGGCGCCGCTAGCGGGCGGCGCGACGGGCGCACGGGCACTCCTGCCGGTGCCGACGCTTTTGCGCCACCGGCGGGGTGGCCACACCTCTGAAGGTCGACATGGTCACGCAGCGCGATCGGCAGCGACGCGGCCCGGGCCGGCAGCCGGATGCAAGGCGTAGCGACCGCGTGGCTCCAGGATGTCGACCGTGGAGCCACGGCGTTGCTGGCCGATCTGGGCTGCACGAGACAGGTCGATCGGTAGGCCAAGCTATAGCGCGGGCCCCCCGTCCCGGATGGTTGGCAGTGCCCTCCAAGGCACGCCGGAAGAGGCTGGCCGTGGTGCAAAGCGGCGGATGTGGTCCGGTTGCCTCGGCAGGCGGTGGCCCATATGGTGACCTTGTTTGTTCACCGGGCGTTTTTTATCGTGCCGTTCCGATGCGGCTCCATGGTCCGCCTTGTTGGAGCCCTCGTGGCCCTCGCCTTGCTCGCCTCGCTTGGCCACGCCGCCGCCGACATGCGCATCACCTCGATGACCCTGTCGCGGGAGGGACCCATCCCCCCCGACACGGGGACGGCCGTGATCACCGTGGAATTCGAGTGGGATTGCGACGCCACGGCCCAGCCGCCAGAGGCCTTGTTTGGAGGCAAGAGGCGGGTGGACGTGAACGTCACCGCGCCCGACGGCGTGATCGTGACCGGCAGCTCGTCCACGTGGGTGCAGTACCCAGCCCCCTGCGTGCCGGCGCGAGCCTACCCCGATTCAATCAAGCTCAACGCGCAGGTCACCCAGGACGTGCCTGGGCTCATCCCCCAAACCATAGCCGTCAGCCTGAGCCTCGCCCCCGCCAACATCACCGAAGACGCGGGCTCGGACGAGGCATCCATCGATGTGTACGCCCAGCCTGTTCCTCGCTTGAGCGCGCAGGTGGCCGAGTCCGTCATCGGCACACGCGGACCCACCGATATCAAGATCGACCTTTCCAACCTGGGAAACGTTCCCATCCGGGTTGACGCCGAAGTGGTCGCCCCTGCCGGGGAGGCATCCTGGACGCCGGTGCACCTGACGCGCGAAGACCGGCACCAGACAGGCATCCTCCACGTGGTGCCTCCTTCCGGCAACTGGGACGAATACAGCATCCAGGCGCACTTCACGCCGGTTGAACCAACGACGGGCACCGACGGTCAAGGCATGTCCGTCAATCTGCTCATCCACAAGCCCGTGGGCGGGCCGTCTGGCACCGCGGACGCACCCGACGCCGGCGTTTTGGTTCTCCTTAGCCTGCTGGCGGCAGCCCTCGTCGCGCGCCGCCGGTCGATGCCGTAGCAGCGCCCCCGCACTGCGACCCGCCCCTACCCCCCACCCCACCGTTTTTAAGCGCAGCCGCTGGCTCGCGCCCCCGTGAACGTCGGCATCGTCGGCTGCGGCGCCATCGGCAGCGAGGTGGCGCACGCCGCCAGCACCATGGAAGGCATTGAGGCCGTGTGGCTCTATGACGTGGACCCGGACGCCACGGCGCTGCTGGCTCACCTGGACCGCACGAGGGTCGCCCAGTCTGCCGAGGAACTCCTGGACCACGTCGATCTGATTATTGAGTGCGCCAACAAGGGCGTCGTACAGACGACCGTGCTGGAGGGACTGCGGCGCGGCAAAGGCGCCCTCCTGCTGACCATCGGCGCCATGGCGGACGACGAATTGCGGGAGAAACTCATCGCCGCCGCCCGCGACAACGGCTGCAAGATTTACATCCCCAGCGGTGCCGTGATGGGCGTCGATGGCGTCAAGGCGGCCATGGAAGCCGACCTCAAGTCGGTCACGCTGGTGACCAACAAGCCCCCCGCCGGCCTTGACAAGCCAGTGGATCGTTGGACCATGCTCTTCAACGGACCCGCCCGGCAGGCGGTTCAGCAGTTCCCCAAGAACGTCAACGTAGCGGCCACCCTCGCGCTGGCGGGCCTCGGCTTCGACAACACCTGGGTGCAGGTGGCCGTTGATCCACTGGCCACGCGCAACAGCCACAAGGTCATCATTGAGGGCGACTTCGGCCGCGCCCGCATTGAGGTGGAAAATCAGCCGAGCCCCACCAATCCCCGCACCAGCTACCTTGCAAGCCTGTCCGCCATCGCCCTGCTTCGCCGGATCGTCAGCCCCGTCGAGATTGGAGCCTAGGTCCGGTCCACGGACCCCTCCAACAGAGTCAACGACGCGCCGTTTGCCCCCCGCGGGCGGGCCCCCACCAGTCCAGTCTGGCTGGCGGGCGAACCCGGCGGTCACAAAGCACTTATAACCTGCCCGGGTCGGCGAAATTCATGCGACTCTGGACGCTATTGGCTGTTGGCCTCCTGGCCATTGCAACGATTCCGGGCACGTCGGCGCAAGGAACGGGCGTAACCCTGAGCGCTACGGCACCCGAAGGTAACATTCCCTACGCGGGCACCACCGAGATTCCGTTCGACCTCACCGTGGGCTGCGTGACGCTCCTGGAGGCCGGTTTGACGACGCAGAGCCCCAGCCCCTCCGCGTCCATCGTTGCAGAGAATGCACCGGCTTTCCTGGGCATCGAAAACACCACCGTCGCCTTTGCGGCCGGCGACTGCGCCGGCACATCCGGCAGCGCCGTGGCATCGGGTGTCATCAGCATGACGCCCACCATGGAGGCCCCCGGCATGTCCACGAACGAAATCACGCTCTTGGCAACCATTGGCGGGGGGACCGCGTCGACCACGGTTCCCATCACCATCGACTACAAGATGGGCTACACGTGGGCGACCAACATCACGTTCCCCTACGAGATGACCGGCGACTCGGTCACGTTCGACCTGACGCTCACCGTTGACACGAACGCCCTGACCATGGTCATGTTCGAGACAGTCACGGCGCCCCTGGGCATCCTGGCCGCGCCATTCCCGTACACGTTCAACGACCCCATCGCCATGAACAACCACACGGTGCAGTTGACCTACCAGGCGCCCGTGGGTGACTGGACCAACGACACCGCGGTCATCAAGACGTGGAGCCACTACCTCAACGATGGCGCCCTCAAGACCGCTGACGAGAACATGACGTTCATGTTCACCCGGGCCCCGGGCACGGCCAGCGGCGGAAACGGCGACGGCAAGGATTCTCCTGGCCTCGCGCTGCCGGCCATCGTGGCCCTGCTGGGTGCCGCCCTTGTGGCGGCCCGACGCCGCAACTAGGCCCCTGGCCCTCCCAGCCCCTCATCTTCTCCCATCCTTCTCCCCAACCCTTTTTGGCCCCAGGCCCACCGTTTTTGAAGCTAGGCCCTTGCCGCGGCGCAAACGGTTTTCTCCAGGCGGTCCAAAAGGCCCAGCAACGCGCGTTCCCCAATCGTTTATCAAGGGGAGCCGTACGCGAACCCAGGCGGGATCATGATGAAACAGCGCCTCACCAGCCTACTACCAGCCGCCCCGCGCCCCGAACCAGTTTTGGACGGGCCGCAGTGGACGCCGGCCGAGTTGGACGAGGAGGCCACCCGCCTTTTCGCGGCCATCGACCAGCCTGCACGATGGGACCTCGATTTGTGCCGCATCATTGCACCCATGACACTGGAAATCAACCAGTTGAAGCGGGAACGTGGCGCGATCCTGCTGGCCCACTCGTACCAGACGCCCGACATCGTTTACGGTGTGGCCGACAAGGTGGGCGACTCGTACGGTCTCTCGAAGGACGCCATCAACGCGGTGGAGGACACCATCGTGTTCAGCAGCGTCCAGTTCATGGCGGAGACCGCCAAGATTCTCAACCCGAACAAGACCGTCCTGGTGCCTCGGCCCGACGCTGGCTGTAGCCTGGCAGACGGCATCACCGCCCAGCAGGTGAGAGCACTCAAGGAGGCCCAC
>JBFIJP010000087.1:0-12602 GCA_041600695.1 Thermoplasmatota archaeon
ATTGACGACCTCCATGGCCGTGACATCCGCCATGAGGCTCTGGTACTCGAACAGCGCCTGGAGGAGGCCCTGAGACACCTCGGGCTGGTACGGCGTGTAGCTGGTGATGAACTCCTGCCGGTGCGCCACCGCCTTGACCGCCGCCGGCACATGGTGGGGCTTGAGTCCGCCGCCCAGGAAGTTGGCGATCCGGTAGTAGGACTGGTTCTGGTCAAGCAAACCTTTCAGGCGCGAGACGAGCTGCCGCTCGGGCTCGCTGTTGGGGAGGTTCAAGCCGCCCGCACGCAGCGCCCGTGGGATGTCCGAGAATAGATCGTCCACACTGGCCGCGCCGATGGCCGCGAGCATGTCGCCAGCGACGGCGTGGTTGGGGATCAGGTGCACGGGGGCGGCGACGCGACCTTGGCTTAAAACCATCAGGAGCGCGGGCCGTTTGTCGGGGATTCCGCCAGGCCTGCGGCGAGGAGGGTTTCACGCAGGTGCCTGCGCTGGATTTTGCCCGTCACCGTCATCGGCAGTTCGTCAACAAATTGGACGGCGCGAGGCTGGGCGTGGGCGCCCAGGCGCTCGCGGACGTACAGACGCAGTTCGGTCTCCAGGGCCGGCGCGCCGAGTCGGCCGGAGCGGAGCCGAACGAACGCTTTGACCGATTGACCCAGCGCTTCGTCCGGCACCCCGACGACGGCGCATTCGGCGACGGCCGGGTGGTGGAGCAGGCACGCCTCGATTTCGGCCGGGCCCAGCCGGTAGCCGCTGCTCTTGATCATGTCGTCGGCGCGGCCCAGGTATTCGAGCAGTCCGTCGGGGCGCTCGCGGACCAGGTCCCCGGTGCTGAACCAGCCGTCGATCAGGGGAAGCTGCGGCGGCCGGCTCGGGCCCTGCCAATAGCCCAGCATCAGAGTCGGGCTCCCGGCGCCGACGACCAGTTCGCCGCCCTGGACCCGGACCTGGTGGCCGGCGAACGGTCGCCCCAGGACACCGGCGGGATCGCCGGGGCCGGTGCCGCACAGAAACGCCGCTTCGCTCAGCCCGAAGACGTTGCACACCGATTCGGCGAGGTTGGCCGCTGCCCAGTCGGCAACCGGCGCCGCCAGCGGCTCGCCGGCGCAGTGGAGGGCCCGCAGGCGCGGCTCGGGCGCGGCGCCCGCGGCGGCCAGCGCCTTGACCGCCGTCGGTGGCATGAACGCATCCGTGACGCCGTGCTGGACCCAGAGGCGCAGCATGCCGTCCAGGTCCAGCGCCCCGTGGCGCTCGTGGGCCAGTACCGGGCAGCCCGCCGCCCACGGGCCAAACAGGGAGTCCAGTAGGCCGCCGATCCACGACCAGTCGGCCGGCGAGTAGAACAGCGAATCGGGCCCCAAACTTGGGTGCGTGGCCAGCAGGCCCGGCAGGCGTCCGTCCACGACCCGGTGGGGCAGCAGGACCCCCTTCGGCTTGCTCGTCGTGCCCGACGTGTACACCAGGAACGCGGGATCGTCGGCGCCGACGGCGGCGTGGTCCGCCGCGGCGAGCGGCGGCGCCTCTCGCCACGCGCGGGCCAGGCCCTGCTCGTCAACGAACCAAAGCGGGACATCTGGCAGGCCGGCCAGGTCCAGGGCTTGCCCGAGGACTGCCTCGCGCGCCGAAAGCGTCACGATCAGCGCCGGCTGGGCGTCCGCCAACCGCGAAGCAAGCCCATCCGCACCGAACAGCGGCGACAGCGGCGTCGCGATCGCGCCGATGCGGCTGCACGCGGCGTGGACAAGCGGCGATTCGACGCGCTGTGGGAGGACCACGACGACGCGGTCGCCCCGGCCGACGCCATGGCCCGCGAGCCACGACGCCACGCGGCGCGACGCTTCGGCGAGGTCGCCGAAAGTGTGCCGCGTGGCTGCGCCGGCCGGATCGACGGCGACGAGCGCGAGTTGATCGTCGGCAGGTTCGTCGAGGATTGCGTGGACGGGGCGGAAGGTCACTACTCCGGCCACGAGGGGTGGGGTGGTGAAGGTTGCCGCTTGTGAAGGCCTCGCTCCGGGAACGTTGAAACGGCCTGGCTTACATTCAACCGCAGTGATCGAAAACGCCACGCGCACCGGATGGCGACGGCTCGTGATGGTGGCAGGCGCCAGCGGCGTCCTCCTTGGCCTCGGGATGTCTTGGTTGCTCGGGGTCTTCGATCAGGAGCGGCCGGCCGTCCAAGCCGTGGTCAACGTCGTTACCGTGGTCAGTGGCTTGGCCGGCATCGCCGGTTACGTTTGGCCCCGCAAGCAAGCGCCGACGCCGGCTGCGGCCACGGTCGGCGGCGACGGGGCGGCAGCGAGCGGTGAGCGCGCCGTGGCGGTCAACGCCCCAGGTGCGCAGTCCGTTGAGATCGTCGGCCGGGACAAGATCACCAACATCCAGAAGCCCCCCGCGAGCCGATCAACCGCCCAACTGGAGGCCCCGCCGGACGACCTCATCGGACGGGACGCCCAACTGGCGGACATGGTGGCCCACCTGGAGCGCGGCGAGGGTGTCGCGATCTCGGGCCTGGCTGGGCAGGGCGGCATCGGCAAGACGGTGCTGGCGCTGGCGGCGGCCGAGAAGCTGCGGGGCCGGGCGGGGGTGCAACTCCAGATCGACCTGCTGGGCACCCAGAAGCAGCCCCTGGCGCCGGAGGAGGCGCTGCGCCGCCTCATCAGCGACCTGGAGCCGGAGAGGGGCGACCTCGCCCGGATGGAACTGCCTGCACTCCAGGGGCTGTACCGGACCCTCCTGTCGGCCCAGGCGGCCCTCGTGCTCCTGGACAACGCCGCGGACGGCGACCAGGTGAGGCCGCTCCTGCCGCCGGCGGGCTGCATCTGCCTGGTCACGAGCCGGCAGCGCTTCGCACTGCCCGGCATGCTCGCCGTCGACCTTGACGTGCTCCACCGCGAAGATTCGGTCGCGCTGCTGCGCCGCCTGTGCCCCCGGCTGGGCGATGCGGACGCGGGCGAGATCGCGGGGCTGTGCGGCGACCTGCCCTTGGCGCTGCGCATCGCGGGCAACACCCTCGCCTGCACCCCCAGCATAGACGGCGCCGCCTACGCCCCGCGGCTGCGGGACGCCCGGCTCAAGGAGCTAAAGGACCCCGGGGACCGGAACCTGGACGTTGAGGCCAGCATCCGGGTCAGCTACGACCTGCTGGAGGCGCCCCAACAGGAGAGGTGGCGGGCGCTCGGGGTGTTTCCGGCGTCCTTCGACCGGGCGGCCGCGGCGGCTGTCTGGCAGGACCCGGAGGGGGCGGCCCAGCGGCACGTTGAGGCCCTGGAGCGGCGCAGCCTCGTGAGGTACGACCCCAAGGACGGCCGCTTCAGCCTGCACGACCTGCCCAGGGAGTTCGCGCGGGCGCGGCTGGCCGAGGAGCCCGATGCCGGGAAGGCGGCATTCCTGCGGCATGCGCAGCATTTCCTTGCGATCTCCCGGTTTTTTGATGAACTATATCTGAATGGTGGCGGCGACCAGATGCGCGCATTGGAGTCGTACGACCAGGAATCATCTAATCTAGAGCGGGCCTTGGATTGGGCGCGCAAAGGCACCTCCGATCCCAAAGTGGCCGGTGTTTTTGTAAATCTATTAGCCTCTGGCAATCATGTTCGGGCGCTCCGTCAACACCCCTCAATTGTCGTCACGCTGATGGATGCTGGGATAGAGGTCGCTCGTCAATTCAATGATCAAGCAAGCGTCGGCGTCTTCACCGGTAACAAGGGCAGTGCGCTGCTAGCGCTGGGGCAATACGACAGTGCTGAGGAGAACCTGCAAAGAGCTGCGGCGATGGCCGAAGGCCGCAGTGACGGACAAGCCCATGTCGCGTGGCTCGCCGCCCTTGCAATGTTGGAACTGGAGCGAGGCAATCCTGGCGCAGCGCGCACCCACATAGACAAAGCTTGGGCGCGATCGGAGGGCACGATGGACGGGCGTCGGCAGGCGAGTTTGCTCCTACGCCAGGGCCTGATCTCAGCCGCATTGGAGGAGTGGCCCACCGCCTTGGAACAACAGAAACGTGCTCGCAGGGCAGCTATCAAGGTCGGGGACCGCATTGCTGCGGCCCATTGCCTAGGAAACCTCGGCTCCGTATATTTTCACCAACGCAGGTATCGCGACGCCATCTGTTGCATCGAGGCGGCCCTAAGGGCAGCGCAAGCCGCTGGCGACCAGCGCGGCGAAGAGGCGAGTCTAGGAAACCTGGGTAGCGTCATGCGCAGCCAAGCAAACTTCGGGCGCGCTATTGTTCTGCACAAGGAGGCATTGGCGCTCGCCAAGGCTACCGGAAATCTACGGGGGCAAGCCAACCATCACGGGAACCTCGGCAGCGTGTACATGGGCCTTGAGCAAGTGGACGAGGCGGTGATGTGCTTCAGGGAAGCCATCAATCTGGCTCTGAGCGTGCCGTACCCGCTTGGTGCAGCCCATGGCTACCTGAACTGGGGCCATGCCCTGAAGAAACAGGGCGACCAACCTGGCGCACGCGAGAAGTACGAGGATGCGCTCCGAATCTACGAAGCCATCGGGTCGCCCCATGCAGAGAGGGCCCGAAAGTGGCTGGCGGAGTTAGGCGAAGAGTAGGCTACCAGTCGATAACTTCCCGATCCCTCCAAAACCGTCCCGTCACTGAGCCCGGCTTCAACAGGCAAAGAAAAACAATCCCGTCGGCGCCATCAGCCAACGAACGGGGCGCATTGGCGCCTCCCATGTCGGTGCGGACCCAGCCGGGGCAGACGGAGTTTGCAAGCAAACCCCGGGGCCCATACTCGCCGTGCAGGTAGGCGGTGAGGCCGTTGAGGCCGGTCTTGCTGACTCTGTAGGCGGGGGCGGTGCCGCTCATGCCTTCTCCGAGGGCGCCCATGCCGCTGCTGACGTTGACGACCCGGCTGCCGGGGCGCGCGAGCAGGTGGGGCAGGGCGTGCTTGGTGAGGAGCATGGGGCCGCGGAGGTTGGTGGCGAGCACCTGGTCCAGCTTTTCGGCCGTGAGGTTGTGCAAGGCGGTTCCGTGCCAGTCTCCCACGCCTGCGTTGTTGACGAGGATGTCCAGGCGGCCCTCCGCCGCGATGACGGCGGCGACGGCGGCCTCGATGCTCGCCTCGTCGGTTACGTCCAGTTGCAGGGGCCGGATGCGGCCGTCGCTGGCCTCCTCGACGCCCTCCAGGCTTGCCGGGTCGCGGGCGCCGGCGAACACCGTTGCTCCCCTGGCGGCCAGTTCAGCCGCGACCTGGGCTCCGAGGCCGCGGTTGGCGCCGCTGATCAGGGCCACTTGCCCCGTCAGGTCGTCGTACGTGTCGCTCATGCGGGGCGAGTCGGTGGGCGCGCCTTGGGCTTGCCGCTTGCCGGCCGACGCCTGAATCACGGGCCTTGCAGGCTCTCCATGGCCGGCACGCTGGCGGCGCGCAGGGCAGGAATGATGCCTGCCACCGAGCCAATGGCAACGGCCAGCAGGGTCATTCCGCCGATGATGAGTGGCTCCGCCTCCGCGATGACCCGATCGCCCGCCGCGGGGCCCGCGGGCGGCGACAGGAAGAACGCGCCCCCTGCGCCGAGCAGGGAACCGATCAGGCCCCCGAGGAATCCGAGGAGGCCGGACTCGAACAGGAAGAGGATGACCACCTCGTTGCGGGTCATGCCGACCGCCTTGAGGATGCCAATTTGTTTGGCGCGCTCCATGACGGTCATGAACATGGTGTTGGCGATGCCGATGCCACCCACTAGCAGGCTGACGGCGGCGATGCTCCCCAGGAACGCCTGGATGGTGTCCGTGACGGCCGCAAGACTCTCCTGGATGTCCTCCGGCGTAATGATGGTGAAATTCTGGTCCTCCGGGTTCAGGCTGCGACTGCGCAGCAGCGACTGTCGGATGGCTTCGCGCAGCACCTCGTCGTCGATGCCGGGGGCGCGCAGGACCACCATTTGGGAGCGGGGCTCGGACGTCTCGCCGAGCAGGTCCCATGCCTGATCGCGAGGGATGTACAGGTTCTCCGCGTCGTCGTCCAGAATTCCCACCACCCGGTAGCGGGCGCCATTGATCTCGATCTGCTGGTTGACGCCAATGGTGAGGTCGAACAGATCTGCCACGCCGCCGCCGATGACGACGCTCTGGCCCTCGGTCGCCGCCAGCAGGCGTCCTTCCGCCAGATCGGGGTCTTGCACCCGGACCCAGTTCTCGGCGTCCACGCCGTGCAGGCCTAGGCGGACGGACTCACCGCGAAACGACACGGCCACGCGGCCATCGATCTGCGCGTGGACGGCCACTACGCCAATGGTTCCCCGCACCGCCTGTTCGTCCTGGGCGGAGAAACGCAGGTCGTCGTCTGGCGGCGGGATGGCGTTGGGGTCCCCCTGGATGGCTTCGGTGATGCCTGGCACGATGCGCACCTGGTCAGTGTCCAATCCTTCGAGCTCCGCCTCGATGATGCCCTCGACGGTGGACCCGAGGGTCACTAGCGCCACGAAGGCAGCGGCGCCAATGATGATGCCCAGCATGGTCAGCCCGCTGCGGATCTTGCGCGCGGTGACGCCATTGAAGGCCAGCCGGATCAGGTCGCTGGTGTGCACGCTAGTCCTCGCGGCGGCGGCGACGCACGATGACCACGACGGCGACGATGGCAGCCACCGCCAGCACGGCGACCAGCGTGATGGTGCCCGGGCCGGGGCCTGTGGCGATTTCAGGCGGCGGCGACGTCGCCTGGAGGGGCAGCGTTTGTTCGCGGCGATCTCCGACTTCGTCTGTGTAATCGATCCTGACGGATGCGATATCCGCCGCCTCCACGTCGGGGCCAAGGCTGACGGTGAGCGTTGCGAAGTCGCCTGGGTCCATGGCGCCCAGGAACGTGGTGCCGAGCGTTCGCCCGGCTGCGTCCAGGGCACGCAGGACGACGGATGATGCGCCGTTTTCGCCGACGTTGCCCAGCGTCAGCGTGAGGGCTTCGTTTTCGAGCGTGGCGCTGCCCACATCGAAGGCAGCGGGGCCCCCGATTTCCAGGCCAACGCGTGATTCAAGGCTGCGAGCTTGCCCGGTAATGTCGCGGTACGTGATGGTGATCGTGATGGGGAGCGACCCGCCCGCCGCACCGCTTCCCGCTCCGGGGGTGCCTGCTGCTCCACTGGCGACCACCACGGGCACGGTGAAGTTGAAGGAGGCGCCAGCGGCGAGGGTGGCGAGCGTCATGGTGCTGTCCTGTCCAAGCGGAAGCAACGCGTCGCCTGGCGTGGTCCACGTCAACGTGATGTCCTCGAAGCGCGACGAAGACGGGTTGTGCAGCCGGATGACTAGGTCTTCGGAGCCGGAGCGGCTCAAGCGCTGGGGTTCGACGGACACGATCTGGATGTCGGCGGTATCCACGACATGGATGGAGAGGGTGTGGGCGAAGCTGCTGTAGGGACACGTGGCCCCCGTGACGCTACAGTACTGGATGAGCAATTGAATCAGGTATCTCCCCGTAGGCATCTCGGGGGCGGCTGCCACCTGGAGGGCCCGGTTGCCGGTTTCGCCCGCGCCGAGGCTGCCCGCGATGGTGGATCCGGCTCCCGTCAGGCTCAGGCCCACGGGGGCATCGGCGACGGTGATGGTGATGCCTCCGGCGGCACTCTGGCCGATGTTGGTCAGGACCACGTTCAGGAGCCCTTCGGTACCTGGGGTGAGGGTCGCAGGGTCCAGGCTGGTGGTGACCTGCAACCGCGCCGGCGTGGGAGCTTGTGCTGCCAGGGGTGCAGCCACCAGCAGCAGTATCGCCCCGGCAGCGGCAAGGCGCCTGAGGATTGCCTTAGCCAAGGTCAATCCTCCCGTCGCGCAGGGCGATGATCCGGTCGGCGCGGGCCGCGATCTCGGCGTCATGGGTCACCACGATCAGGGTCGTGCCTTCGTCGTGCCGCTGGCAAAGCAGATCCAGCACCTCCTCGCCGGTGCGGGTGTCGAGGTTGCCCGTCGGTTCGTCCGCCAGGATGATGGCGGGGTCGTTGGCCATGGCGCGCGCGATGGCGACCCGCTGGCGCTGGCCCCCCGACAACTCGTGGGGTTTGTGATGCAAGCGCGACTCCAAGCCCACCGTCTGCAGGAGCTGGGCCGCCCGTTCCCGGCGCGGGCGTACGCCTACCCCCACCACGGCCATGGGCAGGGCGACGTTATCCAGGGCGCTGAGGGTTGGATAGAGGTGAAAGTACTGGAAGACGAAACCAATGCTTCGAGCCCGGAAGCGGGCCTGGGCCCGGTCGCCGAGGCGATCTGCACGGCGCCCTGAGACCAGGAGCCGGCCGGAGGTGGGTTTGTCCAGGAGGCCGATGAGTTGCAGGGCGGTGGATTTGCCCGAGCCGGAAGGTCCGGTGATGGCGACGAATTCCCCCTGCCTGACTTCGAACGTCACGTGGTCGAGGGCGTGCACCTCCACGTCGCCCATGCGAAACGTCTTGGTGACCTCCTCCAGGGCGATGGCGGGGGCACCCGCGGCAGGCCTCGGCGCGGGACACATCACTCCTGGGTTGCCGGGGCGTGGTAATGAGGGGTGGCCGGGCGCCCCTGGGCCCAACACCCCCGGGGGCCGGGAGCCGTTTCGCCCCCGATGCCTGAATCCGATGGGCCCCGGCACCCCGTCTGGCCATCTGATGGGTGCTGGCGGACCCCTGCCACCGGGTCGCCGGATACCCGCTGCCTGCCCGCCTCCCAAGGGTCAAGGCCACCCGCACCCAGTCCTCTTGTGGACCTGTTCACCCACATCCTCTTCGCCTACGCTGGTGTCACCGGTGCCGTCCTTTGGCGCAGGGGCCCCGGCGGACTCGACCAGCGGGCCACGGCGCTAGCGTGCGCCGCGGCTGCCGCGGCCATGGCTCCCGACCTGGATTCGTTCCTCGCACCCTTCTCCCGGTGGCCCCAACTCTACTTCCTGCAACACCGCGGTGCAACACACAGTCTGGTGGGCGCGCCCCTTAGCGGCGCCGCGACCGTATGGCTGCTGGGCCGCCTGAGCCGCCGATGGCCCCGCCTGTGGGCCTGGAGGTGGCGGCCGGGCTTTCCCCTGGCCATCCTGTTTGGCAGTTGGAGCCACGTTCTGCTGGACGGCGTCGCCCACCATGGCGTACCGGCATTGTGGCCCGTGGTGGACCGGGCCTACAGCCTGGAAATCTACTACTGGATCGTCTGGTGGCTGGCCCCCGTCTCCCTGGTGCCACTGGTGCTGCGCTGGCGCGGACGCTGGAGCAACCTGCGCGTCCTGCAGGCGGGAGTAGTGGTGGTCCTGATTCTGGTCGTCGTGGCGGGAATCCGAATCGCGGCGCGCCCCAACGCCGATGCCTTCGCCCAGAATACCCCCTTCGAATGGATCACGGCCCACCAGGAGGAGAATGGCACCTGGCGCCTTGAGCTGGTGCGCGGCGAGGCCGTGCTGGACCGGGCCTGGTACGAACCCACCGCCCCCGAGGAGGCAGCCGACGCCATTGCACAGGTACGCCAAACCTGGTCGTATCGGGGATTTCTCATGGCTTCAACGGGACCCCTGGTCGTGCACGCCGAGCCAGCCCCCGCGGTAGGGCCTGGGCGCGCCCCCGCGCCCGAGATGGCAGGCGGGGCGGGCGGGCCGGCCAGCGGGCCGGCCAGCGCAGTGGCTGCATGGAACATCACCATCCTGGACGCCTTGCAGCGCTTCGAACTCCGCCAGGCGCCCGCCTGGGTACCCGAGCGATACGTCGAGCAGGCAGGGATTCTGCGCGCCCAAGTCACGGGGGATGGCGTCCGAATCCTGCGCTCTTGAACCTCGGACCTGTTCGCCCGCCCTAAAGAACTGCCAGCACCCAAGGATCGTCCGACCTATGCCCGCTCGGCAAGACTCACCGCGTGGTGCCAGATCAGTCCTGCCCGCAGAATCTGGCCCGATTCTCGATGGGCTCACGACGAGCCCCGTCCACCGCCCCGGCGCCGCAACCAGGCGGGAACCGCCAGGGGCAGCAGCAGGAACAGGAAGAAGGCCGGCACACCCAGCATCCACAACAGCGCCGTGAGGGCCACGCTCAGCGCCAGTGCTCCAACGAACAGGGTGCCCGGATGGATCATTCCGTGATCGATACGCGGTACGCCGCTGCCGACAGCAGCGTCGCCGCCTCCGCCTCGTCGGCGATCTCGATGCGAATCAGCCAACCCTCACCGTACGGGTCCTCGTTCACGCGCTCCGGGGCGTCTTCCAGCGCATCGTTGACCTCGATGATTCGGCCGCCCACGGGCATGTACACGTCGGAGGCGCTCTTGACCGACTCCACGACGCCGAAACCCTGCCCCTGGTCCAGCGTGTCGTCCACCTGGGGCAGCTCCACGAACACGATGTCGTTCAGGGCGTTCTGGGCATGGTCCGTGATGCCAATGGTGGCCTCCCGGCCCTCGATGCGGATCCACTCGTGGCTCTCAGCGTACAGAAGGTCATCGGGGGTCACGGACACGCGGCCGGGGACGGTGGCGCCTGTTCTTAGCCACTTGCCTCCAGGACGCCTGCCTGACGCGGGCCGCCGGGGGGCTCGCGCATGCCCCGCGCGACGGCCACCAGAACGTGTTTCCCGGGCCCAACGCCCACCACCGGCCACCAGGGCGCTTGCGAAACGCGTAAATGGGGGGTCCCTGTGGCCGGCTTCGCCCCAACCCCCCGACTTAGTCTAGCCCGGTTAGGCAGCGGACTGTAGATCCGCCATACGTCGGTTCGAATCCGGCAGTCGGGACTTCAACAGGCAGGCATGCCGCGCCCACGGCCGCCCCGCCGCCAGCCCTCCGCTTGGCAACAATTCCACGTCAATTATTGCCCCAGGGGAGCCCAGGACGCCAACAGGAGGGCCCTTCCTGTCAAATCGGCACGCCTAAGAAGGGCGAATCAAGATTTCCGGGCGAGGGATGCACTAATGCCCTACGAGCACACCACGGACAAGGGTACCTACGTACTGCACAGCCGCGCAGTTGAATTGAAGGGCGGCCGCCTGCAGACGATCTACTTCTTCAGCAAGAAGGGGAACGCCCCGAAGAGCGGCGAACCGGTCGACATTCCCGACGGCAAGGCGGTCGGGATCAATGAACGCACGGGTTTGCCCTACCTGCGCAACGCCTGACGTCAGGCGACCATCATTCCTCTTCGTTTCTTCCAGTCTGTTTTCCGGCGCCTCGCGGGGCCAACAAGACCTTGGCGACGCCGGCCATGAAGTAGGCCGTCAGCAGCAGCACTGGCACCAGCAGCACCAGCACCCAGTCGATCTGGGCTAGCCCGATGATCAGGACGCCTGTCACGAGGGCCAGCACGGCAGCAATCACCATGAAGGGGACGCGGCCGGCGCCACGGGGTCTGTCCAGAGAGTCCACGCGGGATACCGTCACGGGTGCGGCCACAAGCGCTTCCGGCTTGAGGTTTCGCCATCATGATAAGGGGGGCCGCGACTCCAGCGTCATGGGTAGTCTGCTGCGCAGCGCTATGGGTTTCCTCGGCGGCGCACTCATTGGTGGATGGCTGTACGCGCTCCTGTGGGGCCTCGATGGGCCCAACGACGCCGCCCCGTGGGGAATCTGGGGGCTGGCTGGCCTCGCTCTGAGCGTCGTGGTTTACGGCGTCCGTCTCTTGCCAGCCCAGGCCCGCGTGGCGGGCTTGATCGCTGTGGGCGCAATCACGGGCGTCATGCTTGGCGGGTCTGTCGGCGACGACGGGATCGGGTTCTGGTCTTTGCTGATGGCCACCACAGGCGGCCTGCTCGCCGTTGCCGTCCTCCCGCTCCCCGCTGCACCGGGCGAGACCCCACCCTCCGACGTCTCGGCCTGACGGGCACCGGGGCTGCCATGGCGGTACCGGGCCCCGTCCGTGCGCATGCCAACCTCGATGCCGCGGGATTCCACGGGTGGCGCGCGTCGGTGCGTCGATGGTTGCCGTCCGCGGCGCCAGCCCGCTCAGCAAGCCATGGGGAGAATGTAGCCATTGCAGGGGGCGCCGGCACCATAGCAATCGGGGCCGGGAGGGCAGACCCAAGCGCAGACGTCATCGGATGGTTAGCGCTCGCAGTAGCCGTGCTGCCATTCGAGACACGCGGCCACCATGGCACCGGATGCGGACCCACATGGTGAGAGGATCGCGATGTAAGCAACGGGGTCCGGGATCGCGTCCAGACCAGTGCAGATGGTGCCGACCGTCGGCACGTCCGCGTTGGCCGCCGGCACCACTGCCAGGAAAGCCGATGTCAGGCATGCTGCGACGAGAATGGAGCGCACAGCCACGTATGGGGTCTTGGGGATAGAAACTCTGCTTCGCCGCCGATCCCCCGGTCAGAGAAGCGGTGAGGCTGCTCCCGGCGATGCGAGGGTGAATGGGGCTTACATCGGAGACTGGGGTCACCGCAGGTGACCCCCCAGCCCCGAGTACGACGGCAAAGCCTGGAGGGGTTTGCCGGCGCCCGAGCAAAGCGAGGGGGGACTCGGGGTCGGGGGAAACGTAGCGAAGGGGAGTGACCCCCCGGCCCCGAGTAGGCCGCATTCTCGGCGGGAGCCGCGAAGCGGGTGCCGCCGCCGAGCGAGCAAAGCGAGCGAGGGTGAATGTGGCCTGCTCCGCTGGGGGTGCGAGCGAAGCGTGGACCCCCCAGCCCCGAGTAGGCCCCATTCTGTTCCCCGACCC
>JBFIJP010000088.1:0-12553 GCA_041600695.1 Thermoplasmatota archaeon
CAGCCGGACACGTTCAAGCTGGCCACCGATGTCCTCCTGGAGTCGGTGCCCACCAGCATTGACCTGGAAGCCACCGCCGGCAGCGTGAGTTACCGCGCCGCTGACGTGATGTCCAAGGTGGAGTACCTGTCTGCCGATGTCATCGGCGGCGAGGTGCTCAAACTCACCTACGCCCAAGCGCTCGACATCCCCGTCGCACTCGACCTGGAGAGCACCGACTCGACGATCGACTTCCGCGCCAGCGACCCGCTGGGCACGGTCTCGTTCCTGACCTTCCAGGGACGCGGCAGCCCCATCGGCCTGACCGGCGACCACTTCGCCACGCTGACGCAATCGGTCGGCGGCGAGTCTTTCTCGTCCACCAGCGCGGCCCTCACCGGCCTTCTGGCCTTCCACGCCGACATGGCGGACGACACCATCGTTACCCTAGAGACGCGCCACGCCGGCGGCTTCGCGGCCGTCATGGTGCAGGAGACGGACAGCACAAGTAGCATCGTCTACGGTGAGGTCAGCGACCTGCCGGACAGCATCACGATGGCGCTGCGCGACGACGGCTTCCGCTACGATGCCAGTGCCTCCATCGACGAGGTAGTGTTTGCCATGCTGGAGGACTCGTCGGGCCGCACGTCACAGGTGGGGGCCCTCATCGAGGGACTGCCCGCCCGCATCGATGTGGCCTTCGATCTGGCTGCTGGCAGCATCCATTACGAGGCTTCCAGTGTCATCGACCGCATCGTGGTTTCGACGCTCCACCTGGCGGGTGCAACGACCGACGAGTTGCTCGTGCAAATCCTGGATCTGCCCGCTTCGCTGCGGGTGTCTTGGGACATGAGCGCCTCGACGTTCTCCTATGAGACCGACACGCGGCTGCGCGACATCGCGGCGCTCGCCCGGCAGACCCACGCGGGCGGTGTGGCCAGCGAGGCGTACTTCCGCGTCAACGACCTGCCGTCGACGATCCTGGCCTCCTGGGCCGGTGGCAGCGTGGATTTGGTCACCGGCGACGCCATCGGGCTCGTTGAACTGGCGGCAGCCCAGGGCGGCCCGGCCGGCCTCCTGCCCGCCAGCGAAGGCGACCACGCCATGGTGTACTCCCTGGGTGGAGTGTCGGGCGTCAGTGCCCGCATCACGGGCCTGGCCGGAGCCCACGCCGACGTCGGCGCGGGCGCCTTCAGCGTGGACCTGGCTGGCAGCCGACCCTTCCTGGTGGCCGCTCTGAGCGATTCGGAAACCATGGTGGCACGCATCCTCGACCTGCCGGCCCGCATTGAGGCGGCCATCGGCGCCGAGGACATGATGTTCCACGCATCCGAACGCATCGACCGCATCGAACTGCTTCGAGCCGCCGGGTCGGCGACCACCGTGGTCGTCATCGAGGACATGACCGACCAGATCTTCCTGGGTCTCGGAGCGGCACCCTCGATGCACGCTAGCGGCGGCATTGGACGCATCTCGTTCAGCCACGCGGAGAACACGGCCCCGGCCTTCCCGCCCACCGATGGTCTCTACATGATCGAGAGCGGCTCCGCGAAGCTGCTGGCGGCCCGCCTGTCGGGCCTCAGCGACTTCCGCGCCTCCGCCGATGGGTCCCATGTCGAACTCAACACCCTGGCCAATGCTCCCTTCGTCGCTTACATCAGCAAGCCGGGCGAGACGGCCCTGGTGAGCCTGTCCAACCTGCCCGGCCAAATCCGGGTGGACATGGATACGGCGAGCAACTCGTTCGTGTACAAGGCCAACGGACCCGTCCAGAACGTGGAAGTGTACCTGAACAAGGCGGGCCAGACCGTCTACGCCCAGGTTGCCCCCATCCCGGAGCTCCTCACGGCAGCCTGGGAGGGCGATTCCGTCCAGTTCCACGCGTCGGAAGTCATCCAGGACATCACCGTGGTTCTTGCCAAGAGCCCGACGGAATATGCGCAGTTGATCATTGAAGACCTGCCGCGCACCATGTCCGTCACCCTGCGTGATGACTACGTCAGGTATGCCGCCAGTTCCGAGGTGACCCGCATCACGGCCGCCATGGTCCGTGGCAACCTGGGAATCGCCGTCACGCTGGAAGGCATCCCTCGCTTGTTCACCTTGCAAATGCCCGGCAGCAACACGATGCGCTTCGACGCCCCCGGCGGCATCGACCGGCTTGCGTTCTATTACAAGAACGCCCCCGGCGGGTTCCGCTCGCTGCCTGGCGACCACGCCTACTTCGAGCGCGATCGCAGCGGCGAATGGGCCAGCTTCCAGATCACCGGTCTGGAAACGGTCGCCTACCTGGGCAACATGGTGGAATTGCGGCTCTCCAACCCGACGCTGTTTACCGTGTACGTGCGCGACGCGGCGTCGGCGGAGGAAACCAGCCTGTTCGCCCAGATTGACCGCCTGCCGGCGTTCATGCGGATCACCTGGGGTGACCGCCTGCTGACGTACGAGGCGACGTCGACGATCTCCAGCGTTACCATCGCCGCCCGCAAGGGTGTTCGCACCTTCACGGCCATCGCCACGGGCATCCCGACAGGCTTCACCATCACGTACGGTGGCAGCAGCACGGTGTTTTCGTACTCGGCGACCGGCACCATGGGTGGTATCACCGCCCTGGCGGAGGACGGCAACAAGGCGATCTACGCCTCGGTGACCGGCATCCCCAGCCAGATCACGGTGACCAAAGGCACCAACAGCATGGCACTGACCACCAGCGGAACCATCGGCAACATCCGCCTGCACTACAAGGACGCCGCCGGCGGCTTCGCGTACTACCCCGGGGACCACGCCCTCTACTGGGCCCACCCCGGTGCCACGTACGCCAGCTTCGGCCTCAGCGGCCTGCAGTCGGCCAGCTACCGGTCCCTGTCGTCCAGTACGCACTCCTTCTCGATCAGTCGGTCGGGATCGAGTCCGTTCTACATCGACCTTGAGGACCGCACCAACACCAATGGCAAGGACATCTGGGGCCAGATCCTGAACCTGCCCGGGACGATCAACATCAACCTGGGCGACGGTACGTTCTCGTATGGCGCCTCCAGCATCATCAGTGCCATCGACATCTATGTGACGGAAATCAACGACGCCGGCCGAAACTACTACTTCGGACTGCGCAGCGTGCCGACAACCGTTAGCATGTCGTGGGCAGACAACGACTTCTATTACGGAGCTAGCAGCCGGCTGGGCGCACTCATCCTGTCCACCCAGGCAGGCAACGAGCGCATGTACGCCAGCGTTTCCGGCGTGCCACGCAGCATGTCGCTGACCACCGGAGGCGCCGTCCAGCTTCTGACGGGACCCTCTAACGAGCCCGGCATTGGCAGCATCGTCATGCGTATGGCGGAGGCCCCCGGCTCTGGATACCAGACGCTCGGCGGCGACCACATGTTGTACATCCATGACTACATCAACAGTGGCCGGACGGACCGCTGGGTGAGCTTCCAGATTTCCAACGTCCGCAAGGCCGAATGGTTTGACGGCTCCAGCTCGGGTGATCATTACATCAACCTACAGGCCGGCACCGGCGGGCTGTTCAACGTCTACATCTACGACGACACGCAGCCCAGGTTCCTCTCCGCGAGTGGTTTCTTCACACTGACGGACATATCGATTCGTCTGGGTGGCTACATCAGCATCACCACCACGCGGAACATGGATTTCTATCTGGATGTCCAGACCGGCACCCTGTACGATCTGGCACGCACACCCAACGTGCCGTACACGACCCACGGCGCGGTGGTTCGCCAATACGGCAGCGCCACCAAGGCCAGGCTGTACCTGACCGGTCTCCCCACCTCCGTTGCCATCGATCCCGATGCGCCCAACTTCCAGTGGAACAACTTCCGGCCACGCTACACCTACATCGCGCTGGATTACGAGAAGCCCTCTGCGGGCTACGACGTGTACGCCATCCTGCACTCGCCGCCGCTCAACATCAACACCCTGACGATGAGCAAGTCGGCGTCCTGGATGAACGTCCAGTACAGCGGTTCCAGTTTCGGGCCGTTCCAGGCGTGGATTCGCAAGGGCAGCGACTTTGAGGGGTACATGAGCATCAGCAATTTCCCCTCCAGCATGTCGTTCACGTACGACCCCGATCCCGACGGTCGCACCGACATCACGTGGTCGGCCAGTTCCAGCATCAGCAGCATCTACGCCCAGGTGGCGGCGGTGGTCAGCGGAGCCCGCGGCTATGCCTACGCTTCGATGACCGACATTCCGCAATGGTTCAACATCGCCGCATACCGGTCAAATCGCGGTCCGACGCTCAGCTACGACGCAAGCGGCTCCAATCGTGACAACCTGGATTTGGCATTCTACGTGACCGCCGACTTCCAGAAAGGCAGCGCTGACCTCACCGCACGGGTGTACTTCAGCCTGACCAACCTGGGTCGAAACACCGACATGTGGACCGGCACCACGGGAGGCAAGCCGTATGTTGGAATGAGCAGCTACCCGGACACCGACCGTATTTACCTGGAGGTCTGGGCCACGTACGCAAACAGCGGCAATTACTACAAGCGCTGGTACGACGACATCTGCGTCTGGGGTGTTGGTTGCTGGGATTGGTACGAAGTCAAGGTTGACCTCGACTGGTACGTCAACGCCTGGATCAACCAGTTGTACTTCTACACGGAAGATCTGGAGTCCGCCTACGTGAAGATGGAGTTGCCCGGCCTGAAGTTCTTCGGCTTCGACACGCACCGAATGTCCATGGGGTGGAGTTCCATTGGCTTCAGCGCAACCATCGACTTCGAATTAAAGCTCAGGCTGCTCATCTGGACGCTGGTACATTACAACGACCGCTGGACATGGAACCACAACATCTGGGCGGACTTCCACGTTTACAGCGCCAACTGGTGGCGCATCATGGAAGTCTGTGGTGGCTTCTGGCCAGTGGGAACCTACTGCATGTATCTGGATGTCTACCCGCAGCACCGGGCCAGCTACCGCAACGGGTTCAACGTGTATCGTGCCTGGGGCAGCACGCAGTGGGTGGGAATCGATCCGTACGGCATCATTCCGAACTGGCTGATCCACGCGTACATGTTTGCGACCAAGGGAGGGTTCGGCTGGGGCGTGTACAAGCGGTAGACACCCCGGCGGGCGCGGCGACTCCCCGGATCGGGGGATGAACCCGCCCGCTACTGACTCCCACGTTCTCCTCCTTTCTCCCTCCGTTTTTGCGCCGCAATGGTTTTGTAAACAGTCGACTCGAAAGGGCCGTGGCCTTCAGCAAGTTCGATCCCCACCGGCCCGAGCCGGAGCCTGCCCGCGGCTTGGCCGGCAAGACCTCGGCCGAACGGCGGGCGCTGGTGCTGAAGTACGGCTGGCTGATCAGCGTCATCTACACGGCGGTCGGTTTCGGGTTCATCGTGTACTGGATGGTTGACTAGCGCCGGGCGACCGCCAGCACGGCCGAGGCCACGGCTAGCAGTACAAGGGTGGCCGGCAGGCCCGCGGGCCCGCGGGCCATCGGCGGCCAGCGCTGGCCTGGCCCGCCGAGGCCCCTACCTACAGCGCCGCAGCGCCCCTACGTCAAAATCTCCGCCAGCCGGCCCGACTCGGCGCCAGTGCGGATTTCCTGCGCCATGCGGCGGCCCGTGCTCAGGCTCGGCCCGATCATTTCCGAGTAGGCGCTGCCGGCGATGAACGGGTTGGTGCCGGCAACGATCCTGGCACTGATCTCGAACACCTTGAATTCCAGGTCGGGAGTGACCACGGTTTCCAGGCAGAAGGGGCCCCAGAGGCCACCGAAGCGCTTGTAGGATTCCCGCACGACCCCTTCGCCCATCTGGAAGACCTTGGGCAGCAGGCTTTCCCGGATGACCATCGGAATGTTGCCAGTAACCACGAAGGTCGGGTCAATTCCAATTTCCTCCAGGTCCTTGATCGAACCCAGCCGGTTGGCCTCGTCGATGTTGGATTCGTCCCGGCGGTCGATGCTGAGCATTTGCAGCGTTCCCTTGTCGTCGACCTGGAATCCTTCCTGGTCGAGTCGCGAGTGGAAGTAATGGAGGTAGTAGCGGGTTCCCAGCACGAATTCCTGGATGGTGTGAGGCTCGCCCTCCACGATGTGGCGCTTGAATTCGTGGTAATTCTTCGCGATGAAGAAGCCCTTCCCGCCCTTGGCGCCGTGGTACTTGACAATCACCGGCTCCAGGATGTCGCGAGGATCCGCAATCTCTCGCGGCATGGTGATGCCGGCGGCTTCCAGCCAGGCGCGCTCCTTGTCCCGGTCGCTCTCGAAGTCGAGAACGTACCGGTTGCCGTACACGGGGACCTCAATGCGCGTGAAGTCCTTGGGTCCCATGTACTCGATCAGGCTGCCGTGGGGAATCAGGATGACGTTGTCCTCGCGCAGTTCCTTGGCCATGCCGACCAGGTCGTGATAGGAGTCCAGGTGCCTGATTTCGTCCGGCTTGGCTCCGGGGAAGGCGTCGTAGTAGCGCACGTCCCGGCCGCCGGAGACCAGTGCCATGGTGCGAAATCCTTCACGACGGGCGCCGTGGAAGATTTGCAGGGAGGAATGGCTCGCGGCGGTGGCAATGCACAGGTCACTCGTGTCGTAGTCCTTGAGCCAGGTCTCAACTTGGCTCCGGTCCGCTCCCATGGCGCCGCGACCCAGGCCGGGGCCTTAAGATTGACCTCTAGTAGAGGACTTTGACCAAGGCCGAGTCCTCGCCCGTGGAGCCCAGACGGGCGCTGGGGGCGCTGGGGGCGCTGGGCTTCACGTGCCGCGATTCGCCATTTTGAGATTTGATTTCGTCCGCGGCTGCCGGCAAAAGGCGCGCGCGGGTCCGGACCGGGTTCCTTAGGCGGTGGCGCGCATTCGCCCGCCGGGATGAACAAGGCGGAACTGCGTCGGCAGGCGGTGCGGGCCCTGCAGAGCCTGGGGCCTCGGGTGCGCGCGGGGGAGGAAGATTGGGTCAACGCGGCGATCCAGGCCTCGCCGGAGTGGCATGCGGCGCAGACGGTCCTGGTGTACAAGCACAAGCCGCCCGAGTTTTCGGTGGTGGGCCTGACCAATGGCGCCTTGCGCGTTGGGAAACGGGTGGCGTTTCCCCGCGTGGCAGACCAGGCATCCGGGCGGCTAAGCCTGCACGAAGTCGGCGGTTGGGCCGATCTGGCGGCGGGGGCGTTTGGAATCATGGAGCCGCGCCCGTCATGCCCGGTCGTGGAGCCCGAGGACCTCGATCTGGCGATCGTTCCGGGTCTTGCCTGGACCCGCCAGGGGGCCCGCCTGGGGTGGGGTGGGGGGTTCTACGACCGGCTCTTGCCTGGCCTCAAGTGCCCGACATGGGGGGTCGGGTTCAACGTGCAGGTGCTCGGGGAATTGCCAGTTGAGGAGCACGACCGTGGCGTCCAACGGGTGTGGTCTGCTGCGTCGGTCATGGAGATGTTGGAGTAGAACCCGAACTGGTTCGAGGTTCGACGGCAGTTGACGCAGCCCACGCCGAAAGCCTTGACATCTTGACGAATCCCGAACATGTTCGATAACCGTTAAGAGGGGGTGCCCTCTGCCAAGCCCCTGGTGCCCCCCATGGAAGCGAGGAATCCTTACCACGTAGTCTTGCACGATGCCATGGGCATCGACTCGTTCGCCCTCGACGGTGACGAGACCCAGGTGCCCAACACCTGGGACGACGAGCCCCGCAACGGCGCCCCCCGGCGTCGCTAGCTGGGACGCTCGTACGTGGCAGCCAACTGACCCCAGGCGACCACCCGCCCGCGCGCCGCTTCTTCGAACTCGGCCGCCGACGACCCAGGCGCCAGTTCCAGGCGCCGATCCAGGGCAAAGACGCGGAAGCGGTACCGGTGCTCCGCTCCCGCCGGCGGGCACGGCCCGGCGTACCCGGTCCCGCCGAAGTCGTTGGCCCCCTGGGTGGCCCCCAGTGCGCCTACATCCTCGCCGTCCGTCAGGTTGCCACTTCGGCCCGGCAGGTTCCACACCAACCAGTGCACGAAATCGCCGGCGTCGGGGTCGTCCAGAAGGATGGCAAGCGATGACGCCCCCGCCACGTTCTCCACCGCCAACATGGGCGAGACATCCTCGCCGTCGCAGGTGTAGGTCGCCGGCAGTGGCCCCTCGTCAGCAAACGCATCGGAAAACACGTCCAGGGTATTGGGCCCTCCGAGACCGATGCCCGGCTCCTGCGACCATGCGCACCCGGCCAGCCCGGCCGACCCGACCAGCATGGTGACGAAGAGCGACGGGCAAATGAGGCGCATGCGGCGGCGTGGCAACGCTGCGGTCTTAAGCCTTGGCCGCCGCACCAGCCCCCGAGCCCGGCGAAACCCCCATCAGCCGGACGGCGTCCCGGCACCCATGTCCCACACGCCCGCCACACCCGCCGACGACCGGGCCCTCCGCCTGCTGGAACGCGCCGACGTGGATGACGCCCACAAGCAACGCTTGTTGGCGCTGGTTCGCCGCGCCCAAGCCGCCGCAGCGGAGGCAGGCGAGGATCTGCAGGCAGAGTTCGGCCGCGAGCACGTTGCGCTCATTGTCGGCTGCAACCAGTTTGTGCGGGTGTTTCGCGCAGGCGACGCCGCAGGACGCATCGAGCTGCTTCTCCCCGAGGCGGCCAAAACCCAACTTGCCGAGGCAGGCTTCACGCTCTCTGACCCACTCGGGGCGGTCTTCAAGATGTTCGGATGGGTTTCAGTCGACCCGCGGGAAGGCGACCTTGACCGGCTGGAGCAGGCGGTAGACGCGGCGTGGCAGAAGGCTCGGGGGAAGTCCTAGGGCCCGGAGCCCGTGGCCAGGCACGGCGTCGGCAGCCCCACCGGGCACGTGTAGAACTCGGCGACCAACTGCACCAGTTCGATCGGGCTAGGTTCGAGCCTGGGCTCGAGGTTCCAGCCAAACTCTCGTTGAACATCGATGTCCATCCACCCGGCCTGGAACAGGGTCCAGGCGAACAATTGGCTATCGACAAGAGGCGTCGTGGCCACCGGGCTTGGAACCCCAGGGCCCACCGCGGTGCCCGCCACCCGGAAACCAAGGGGGCCGGCGGAAACGGCTGCTTGGCCCGCGAAGTCGGAGGAGACGATCCCCTCGTCGTAGGCCGCCTGCCGGAAGGGCGACGGAACAAAGTGCGCGGAAGCAGGCCCCATGTTGGCCCACACACCCGCATCGCGCGCCACCTCGCCCAGCCGAACTTCCCGCTCCCAGAGATCAACGGCGGCCGGGGCGTGCCGGCCGAAAACCATGCCAGCGGTGCCGGCGGCGGGTGCTTCGGCCGAAAACGACAACCCGTATCCGCCCAGGTCTTCGTTCCAAGCCTCCACGGACCTACCCGCGACGTATTCCTTCGCGGGTTCGTCCACGGGCCACTGAATACGGGTATAGGATGCCGCGAAGCCCTGCGTACCGGTCTTTGTGGCAGCCGCTGCAATGGCTGGCCGGGCCAGCAGCTCGTCGCGCAGAGCCCAGGGGTCACCGCTGGATCCCTCGGCTGCAACCCCCAGGCTCAGGCGCACGAAGCCTTCGCTCGCCCCGGCGGCCCAGACGAACTCGTCGTTGGTTGCGGCGCACTCCTCACAGTCGGTCGACAGGCTCTTGACACTGATGATCTGGAAACCCTGCGCGGGAGAAAAACCCATGTCTGCGTGGCGCTCGAACCCTTCCCAATCGAGCATAGAGCCGGTTGCCAACCAGCCGGAGGTCCCTTCCGCTGATTCCAGGACAGCCAGGAACTTGATATCCAGTTGGCCCGCCCACCATGAGTCGTCCAATTGAACATGAATCAGAGGATACTCACCAGGCGCGATGTCGAAAACCACCCGATGATCGGTCAATTCGCTACGCCCCAATTCTTGCACCGGCGAAGCCGTTGGGACGGCCCCGACCAGGCACGGAATCAGCGCAAACACAATCACAAAACCGAGCCGCATGCCAAGACCATTCAAGCACGCAGGGAAAAAGGGGGTAGGGCCGATCAACGAAATGTTAGCGGCGCCGCAAAACCAATGCGAACAACAATCCGGCCAGGCCCACGGCGGCCGGCAGGGTCGACTCCTCCCCGTCGGGAGAGCCGCCCGCCGAGCCGGTGACCGTGATCGTCCCGGCCATGAAGCTGGCATGAGGCTGGCAAAAGTAATGGAACACGCCGGCCATTTCGAACGCCTGTGTGGCCATCGAACCCTGGCTACCCAGCGTATGCGACCAATCGCCGTTGGCCCGGCGGGCCTCCAGGTTGTCCGTGCTCGTTGCAGTATGGAAAACTTGCTCGTCATTGATCCAGCGGACGCTGTCGCCGCGGCCGACCTCAACGTTGGCGGGTTCGAAGGCATATGGGGCGGCGCCATCGCCCGTTGCGACCAAGTGAACTTCGACGACTTTGGCAGCGGCCACGGGGACCGCAGCGACGGCGGCTGCGAGCAGGATCGCGACAGCGAGCTTCATGGTACGCTCCGTTAACACATCGGCGCCGGCGTGGGTGCGAAGTCATGGTCGATGCCGGGCCCACCCGTCTGGCCAAACGGCGATTCGAAATCCCTGACGGCAATGTGCAGCAGCCAGTAGCCGGGCTGACCGGGCTGGCCGCCGTGGCCAGCGTCATACGTCTGCGCGTGGCTGGCGTGATGGTGCGTGAAGTCTGCCGTGGGCTGGTCCGCCTGGCAGAAATCACCCCGGACGCCGATGCCCATCCAGAGCATCTGCGATGCCGCCGACGGCGCGTCCGCATCCCAGTGGGTGAGCATGAAGACTTCTTCATTGAGCCATTTCAGGGCGTGACTGGGCCAGGGTTCCTGGCCCCCCCGCAGGGGCTCGTCGTCCATGAGGGTCAGGAGCGCCGTCATCTCGATCTGACTCAGTCCGTTGGCACCGGCTGGAGAAAAGTCGGGCTCTGGAACCGTTTCGCACATGGGCGGGGGAGTCGGCCCGAAGTTGTAGTCCACCTGCGGACCCTCGGTCCCAAAGGGGTTGACGTCCGGGTTGATCCAGACGTGCAGGAGCCAGTAGCCCATCGCCCCCGCCTCGCCGCCATGCCCCTCCGCGTAGGTGGCCGCGCTGTACTTGTGGAAATGCGTGAACTCGGGGCCGGGCTGATCCTGGGCACAGAAGACACCCTTGGTACCAATGCCCACCCAATTCACGCGGGTGGCTTCCAGGGGATTCTCAGCGTCAAAATGGATCAGGATGAACGTCTCGTTGCTGATCCAGAGCAGGCGGTGACTCGGCCAGGGTTCCTGGCCTCCCGTCAGCGGTTCGTCCCTGAACACGGCCACCATAGCCGCGATTTCCGTTGCCGTCAGGGCTGAGCCCTGCGGTGCCGGGTCGAACGTCGGGGGTTCGGGCACTTCGTCTTCATCTCCTCCATCGCCGCCGTCGCCATCATCGGGGCCCGCACAGCCGACGAGCATGGCCAGCAGGACGGTCACGAGGCTCCACATCCAGGTCGCACGGCGCGATTTCATGCGGTCGAGACCAACCTGGGCGGCTAAAACGTTTGAGACCTGTACCGCAGATTCCTGCTACTTGATGTGTGCGTTGCGTGCAATCGCCTCGGCAAGATCATTTTGCGCCTCGCGGGAGGCCGCACGGAGCTAGCAAGGCGACCAATACCCGGAAGCGCCAGGCCACGATCCGGCCAGCCGGCCACCTACAGGCATTGCGAGACAAATGAAACGCGAATGCATTGCGAAACAGTGCGATCGAGGGGTTGTCCCGTCGGCCGCATCTCATCATCCATCTTCCAATCGTACATCTTGTCCAATTCGACCGGCGCCCAGCCCCAGGTCAAGAATTCGTAGTCGTAATCGACGAGCGAAGATTCGAAACCGGTGACGCTGCGTTCCAGTTCGACGAGAGCAACGCCCGCGTCGCGGGTGGTGCCGTGGACCTGCATCCCGGCGCCGTGGCCCCGTCCCGTGGCAAAGCTTGCATAGGCGGGAACATAGCCAACCGGGTCCCGCACGGCGGTGTCATCATGGCTCGCTTCGATGCCCGGTGCGGACACCGCGTACCTCCATGATTCGGCCGCCGCCACTTCGGATGTGGAGCCCCACACACTCAACACCCCGGGCCCGGTTACCGGGCCGCTGCCCACGGTGCGGGTTTCGCGGCCGACCGTGGCCACGGGTAGGTCGAGCGTCGAAGCGGTGGTTTCGTGGGTCAGGTTCCCTCCGAGCCAGAGTACATCTTGTTCGGTGCCGCTGCGCTGTACAAAGACCGTACCCGCCAAGACGCCCGTCGAGTGGCTGTCCCACGCGACCTCCCGCGGGGGTCGATCTCCTAACTCGTCCCATGCGGCAAAGCCGGCAGCCGGGTCCAAGAGCCCAACGCTGAGGGTCACTTGCGCGGTGTCGGAACCCACCAACCAGGCCATTTCCAGGGTTTGTCCGTCCGTGCCGCTGGCGGATGCCCACAGCCCAGACATGATCGGGCCGGGCAGGGCGTAAAAGTCCACGCTGGCGGGCCACGGGTAATCCTCGTTGCGCCAGTAGAAGCCGCTCATGAACCGAATCTCGGCCCCGTCGGGCGCGTCAATGGACGACATGATGGCGATTTGCTCGCTGTTGCCACTGCGGGTCCAGGCATCGGGCCCTCCAACCAGGCGTACCAGGC
>JBFIJP010000089.1:0-12437 GCA_041600695.1 Thermoplasmatota archaeon
CCCGCGTAGGCAGGTAGGTTGCTGCCGTTTCCCACCCATCCACGACGCGCTAGGGCGTCGCTGTGGGCGGCCTTTGGCGCCGAGCCACGCATTCCATCCGCATTTTGAGCATGAAACCGTCCTCTATGCGCAACCCCCCCCCGCCGCACACGTTTTTGTGTTGTTCGCCCATGGCCGACGGCGATGGCGCCACCCCTCTCCTTCACCTACCACTTAGCGGCAACTTTTTTCCAATTTATTGTAGCGGGGGCACTTCTGACCGGACGGCGAAGCTTCGTTCGTTTTGCCTTCGCTTTCGTCATTTTGCTCAGCGGTTTTGAGACGCTGGAGTTCGCCCTGGGCAGCATGGGCCACTCGATGCTCAGCATCGCGCAGTTGGAGGCTGTGGACATCCTGATCGCGCTGAGCCTTCCCTTCGTTCTGCTCCACGTCCCCCGGCCGGCGGGACTCCGCAAGCTCGTAAACCTACGCCTGCGCGGCTCGGAACGGGATGTGCGCGACCTGCTATCCATCCTCATCGCGCAGTGGGAGACATTCGACTTCGACTACGTCCGCACGCACGCTGGCGCGCACCGAGTGGGCGCCGCGTTTCAGCGGTTCGCACGTGAAGCCAAATCCGAGCGGCAACGGCTGGGGCTCGCAACCTGAACGCGCGGCCGTGGCATTCATTTCTTGTCGGATTCAAGTCCGCTGGCCCGATTGACGCACTTGCGGCAATAGGCTGTGGCCCACGTCTCCGGGCAGCCATCCTCTCTCTCAATTTCGCGGCTTTGGAATTCACAATGCTCCTTTTCCGCATACGACCTGCAGCCCGAGCACCAAACCTCACTCCTTGTTGAGCTACAGATTGCGCACCGCAATGTTCGTGAATCAACATCGTCCGGCACGACTCTCCTGTGGCCTGTAATGACGACGGTTTTCAGCGTGGACTTATGCAGCGGTTGGGGCAGCTCCCCGCAGCCTTGCGGACACCATCCAAGGGACAAGTATTCATCCACATCAGGCGGATCATCCGCCGGTAGGCCCGGCAACAGGCACGAGATCAGGCGTATCCACGTCGAATCATGGCCCTCTTGTATTTCTGGAAAACGTATATTCACTTGCGAGAAATCGTAGAACAAGGATGTACTCAATTTAGCAAAAACTCCAAGGCCAAGTAGAACGGCGCCCACCAACTTAAGCGGGCTGCGGGGCACCAGCCGGTGCGTAAATTCATCTCGGCAGTCGTGGAGGGCTCGAATGCAGTCCTTGACGGTCGGCGCGTTCTTGCTATTCGATGAATGTTTTACGAATTCGGGGATTTGGTCGTACGGATTCTGCCCGGCGCCGGGAAAATGCTCGGCCACTCTTTCGAAGACCGCCTTGCGGTTGATGACCTCGCCAACATCGCCTCGTTTTGTCGGTGGTTTTTTCCAAACCAGATGTGGATCAATTTCCCAGAGGTAGGCAAGCTGCACCAAGTCGATGGCTTGCGCCAGACTCTGGATCGCGAATTTCAGATCGTGTTGAACCCATGTGTTCCAGAAGATCCCGCGGTCTGGGATCGGCTTGGCCTTCGGATGTGCATCTGGCTGACGATCCCCCGAACGCCCAAAGATTTCTCGGAAGTCTGCAACCGCAGCATCCTGGCGCGCTTTCTGCTCGTCTGTGGGCCCACGGTTCCTTTCCTGCTGGCGTGCTCGCTCGGCGAGCATAGGATCAGCCAAGTGCTCCAGCCCGTGGGCCAGGCACTCCAGCGCGTTTTGCAGGAAATCGTTGCCGAACCGGAACTCCCCGACGGGTGGCCGCGCGGCGACGGGTCCGGTTGCCATGGCCGGGTTGCCCATGCGCTGGGATCGGCCGCCACGCCCATGAGCGTTACGCGCCTACCTCGTCAAGACGACCTTCCCCGTCGCCTTGCGCGTCTGGAGGAGTTGCTGGGCCTCGCCGGCGCGCTCCAGGGGAAGAGTCTCGGTGACGAGTGTCTTGATGTGGCCGGCCTCAACAGCCCGCAGCGCCTGGATCAGTTCCGCCTTGGTGCCGAGCGTGCTGCCCATGATCGCCTTGTTCTGGATGAAGATGTAGGCCAGTTCAAGGTCGGCCTTGTAGCCGGCCGTGGCACCGCAGGTGACCATCTTGCCGCCTGCGCGCATGAGCTTGATGGACTCCATCAGCGTGTCGCCGCCCACGGAGTCAAACACCACATCGACGCCTTTGCCGTTGGTGCGGTCCTTCATCTCACCCAGGAACTGCTTCGTGACCTGCTTGTAAGTCTCAGGCGTGGTGTGGGGGCGAACGATGGTCTCGTCGGCGCCGAATTTCTCGGACAGGCGCGCCTTCTCGTCGCTGGACACGACGCCAATCACCTTGGCGCCACGCATCTTGGCGATCTGGGTGGCGAAGAAACCCACGCCGCCGCTACTGCCGCGAATCAGGACCGTGTCGTTGGGTTGCACGCGGGCGTTGCTCACCAGCATGTGCCAAGCGGTGACCAGGGTTAGTTGCATCGAGGCCGCCTCCTCCCAGCTCGTGTTCCACGGCTTGGGAACCACGTTGTACGCCGGCATGCAGATGCGCTCGGCGTGGGCGCCCCACATCGGGCCCGCGTCGAAGCCCCAGATGCGGAACGTGTTTTCGCA
Organism: Thermoplasmatota archaeon; assembly: GCA_041600695.1. Lineage (GTDB taxonomy): Archaea > Thermoplasmatota > E2 > JACPAO01 > JAHFTW01 > JBFJVP01. The sequence continues at coordinate 2,619 of JBFIJP010000089.1, forward strand.
CAGGTGCTCCTCGCCGTTGATGCAGCGGAAGCAGTAACGGCAGCCGACGCCGCAGTAGACGACGACTTCGTCACCGCGCTTGATGTGGTTGACGGCCGAGCCGACCTCGGTCACGACACCCGCGGCGTCGCTGCCCAGGATCAGGGGCAGTTCGAAGCCCCGCACCTTGCCCTCGCGGGCCCAGTACTCGTTTGGGTTGACGCCGCTTGCCTTGACGTCGATGAGCACTTCGGTGGGTCCCACCTGTGGGTCGGGGATTTCCTTCAGTTTGCAAACTTCTGGGCCGCCGTGCTTCTCGACTACGATTGCCTTCATGGTGAGCCATCCGCGCCGGCTGACGCCGGTTGCTCGCGCCCATCCAGGGGCCCTGTCTTAACTTCTCCTTAGGGGCGGTGGTTGCCTGGGGGAGCCACAGGAGCCGTGGGGATTCCACAGCAGCCCACTTGTGCGGCTCCGGCGGTCGGCCACACAGGGGAGTTCAGGCGGCCTCACGGGCGCCCTGAGGGGCGCCATGCGGCGAAAGTCGGACCTCCGACCCTGCCCGGCGGTCCGACGCGATGGTGGGGGCGCCCTGCGCCCGCCTGGGTGGGGCAAGCCGGGCCCCAATCAGGCGGCCGACGGCGGGCGTGTTGGGCCTAAAGGAGAGGGGCAAGGGGACGCGTAGACGGCCGCGCAGGCCATCCTCTGGGAGTCCGGGAACCCGTTCACTCCGGTCGCACGCTTTTCATACGGCCCTTGACTATGCGGCGGCTCGGAGGATGGGTTGTGGCTGACGAACCCCGCACACTGAAGGACCTTTTCTGGAATTCCGTCGAGAAGCACTCGGACTTGAAAGCACAAGGCTGGAACGACAACGGCGAGTGGAAAACGCGTACCTACGCGGAATTTTCAGACGCGGTCCGGGCTGTCGCCAACGGCCTGCTATCCCTGGGCGTCAAGCGCGGGGATCGGGTAGCGATTTGGAGCAAGAACATGCCGCAGTGGGCGGAGGTGGACTTTGCCAACCAAACGTGCGGCTTTGCCACCGTCCCCATCTACGACACGCTAACAGGAGAAAAGGGGGCCTACATCCTCAACAACTCCGGCTCGAAGGTGCTCTTCGTCCAAAACGACGAGATTCTGCAGCGCATCCTCGAGGTGCGCGACTCGCTGAAGTCGGTCAAGCACTTCGTGGTGCTGGAGGGCGAGGGCAGCGGCGAGGGCGTCCACACGCTTCAGGCGCTGTACGACGCCGGCCGGGAGTACGCGGCCCAGAAGCCCAAGCGCATCGAAGAGCTGATGGCCAAGGTGGAGCCCGACGATCTGGCGAGCCTGGTGTACACCAGCGGCACCACCGGGGACCCGAAGGGCGTCATGCTCACCCACCGAAACCTGGCCAGCAACGCCTGGGGTGCCACCAGCCTGCTCGAGTTCGGCCCCGGCGACGTGCTGCTGAGCTTCCTGCCCCTTGCACACGTGTTCGAACGCGCCGGCGGCCACTTTGCGGCCTACGGACGCGGCGCCACCGTGATGTTTGCCCGCTCCATCGACACGCTCACCGAGGACATGGGCGTCGTACGGCCCACGATCATGATGAGCGTGCCCCGCCTTTACGAAAAGATGCACGGCCGCATCCTCGACGGCGTCAAGAAATCCAGCTTCCTGAAGCGCTTCATTTTCAGCTGGGCCCTTGAAGTCGGCCACGCGGCCAACGTGTACCGCCAGCGCAACGAGCCCATGCCCCGGAGCCTGCAACGCAAGCTCGACCGCGCCAACAAGCTGGTGTTTTCCAAACTCCAGCAGCGCGTCGGCGGCCGCCTGCGCTTCTTCGTCAGCGGCGGTGCTGCCCTCAGCCGGGAGATTGAGCAATTCTTCTGGGCTGCCGGTCTGCCCATCTACTCCGGGTACGGACTCACCGAAACGAGCCCGGTGTCGAACGTCAACCTGCCCACCGCCAGCCGCTTCGGCTCCGTGGGCAAGACCATCCCCGGCGTCGAGGTCAAGATCGACACGTCGGAGTGGCCCAGCCAGCGCACAGACGTGGTGGAAGGCGAGATTTGCATCCGCGGACCCAACGTCATGCAGGGCTATTACAAGAACGACAAAGCGACCAAGGAGGTCTTCGACAAGGACGGCTTCTTCCACACCGGAGATGTCGGCTTCATCGACGACGACGGCTTCCTGTTCATCACGGACCGCAAGAAGGAGATCATCGTGATGAGCAACGGCAAGAACGTGGCGCCCCAGCCCATCGAGGGGCAGCTCAAGCTGCAACCCCACATCGGCCAGGCGTGCGTGATCGGCAACGACCGCAAGTACATCTCGGCGCTGCTGGTGCCCGACTTCGACTCCCTCAAGGACTTCGCCCTGCGCAACGGCATCCCCAACGGTGACCTGGCCAGCTTGGTGGCAGACCAGCGCGTCGTGAGCCTGTTCGAGCAGGAGGTCGAGGCGGTCAACAAGACCCTCAGCCGCTACGAGCAGATCAAGAAATTCTGGATTCTGCCCGTGGACTGGACCGTTGAGAGCGGCGAATTGACCCCGACCCTGAAGGTCAAGCGCCGCATCGTGGACGAGAAGTTCCACGACCTGATCCAGAAGCTGTACCCCTCTGCGTAGGCCGGCACCCTCCCTTTTCCTTCCCCTTCCGTCCCCTCCCTTCCCCATCCTTCCATGCTTTTCTTTGACGGCACGTCGCGAAGCCTCAAACCCGGTGCATCGGTCGTCGATGCATGAACCGGCTCCGCCTGCATGCCGCTTTGGCCGTTGCCCTCCTGCTGGCAGGCTGCACATCCACTCCCCCCAGCCAACCCGCGGTCTCGCTGGCCGAGCCCGCTGTTTTCGACCTGGAGCGAGTTCCGGTGGCCGCGGGCGGCATGTGGGCCCATGGCGCATCAATCTTGGGCTCCCCGGTGCCGCCCCATCCCGCACCGGTTCCCGGCGACTACCGTCTGGTGGCGGCCGTCTCCGGGCTGCCCTCCTGGCTGCCTCTCAGCGGCCACCTGGTTCAGGATGGCGCACTCGGGCGCCACGCCGTGGACGCGGGCGCTTTCTCGTACGAGAACCAGACTTTCTGGCTCGAATGGAAGGACTCGACGAACCGCCGCGACCACGACTTCTTCGAGGTGCGTCTGGGCGGGCCCGAGGGACCCCTGGTGGCCACCGGCACGGCTGGGCTGCGCGACAACGGCGGCGCCCTGAAGGACGCCGGCCTGTTCGCCGCCGTCAACGGCAGTATCCGCGTCGACCCCACCCACATGGTCCATGTGGACGCTCGCAACCTCCCGGTGGTCAATGGACTCCGCTACGGCGCCTGGCTCAACGAGACGACTGGCTGGCGCCTCATTGGCATGGACGACGGCGACGATGCCTTCCACGTGATGCTCGAAAACGCCACGGCAGGCGCCGAAGTGATTGTGGCCCTCCAGCCCGAGTCATGCATCGAGGCTTGCTCGCCGCCGTGGTGGGAGCCCTGGGCGGTCCTCACCGGCACGCTGGCGTAGCTCAAGCCCCGTCGCCAGCTAGGCCCACCGGCGCCACGCGCCGTGGGCCATGCGGCGCCGGTCTGCACCGGCTGAGTCCAACTAGGGTGACCCGCGGCCGGCCGGGTGGCCGGAAAACGGAAGCGATCGCGGCAGGCTTGGCAATGCCATCCCTGAAGTTACAAGGTCGAACCGGGGCACAAACCGTGGCTCGCAGGCGCTCCACTGCCCGTCAACGTGGCGGGCCCATCAACCGGTCCCGCCACCGTGGGAACGGATCGGGGATCGTCCGGATCGCTGCCGGCCGTTTCCTCCTCGACATCGGTGAAGCAGTCCTGGTCCGTGTCAGGCCCCACGGCGAAAAGGCGCGCAGACCCGACATCTTCGGCAACATGGGAGTCACCGGGGCTGCCCACGACAACCCAGCCGTCCAAGGCCACTGCTCGCCCGAAATCGTCCCGGTCCGATCCGTCGGCAGCCGTCAATTTGGATTCCTGCCAGGCACCATCCCACGTGTAGAGGTATGCGGCCCCTGTCTCCGCGGAGTACGGCCCCGCCTGCGGCGCACCAACGAGGATCTGGTCACCCTGTAACGCAACGCTTGAACCGAACGCATCCGAGTAGGTCCCATCACTGGCGGTCAGAAGCGCCCAGTTCCATTGCTGGCCATCCTGGGAGATCACATGCGCGGCTCCAGTGCGGCTGCCCGCCCCGCTCCAGCCGCGCTCGCCGACGACGATCCGATCGGAGTCGAGCGCGACGGCCCGCCCGAAGGAGCCCGAGGTGTACGGCGCGGGCGGCGTGAACTTGGACTCCGCCCAACCGGTTCCGTTGAATTGGAACAGGTAAGCGGAACCTGCCCCCAGAGCCCCATCATCGTTGGCTGGGGCGCCGACGACCACGCGGTCGCCATGCATCGCCACATCGGTCCCAAACCGGTCACCCCAGTCGGCATCGCTTGGCACGAATGGGGTCGTCGTCCACCCCGAACCACTGGACTCGAAGAGGTACGCAGTACCCGACCACCAGTCGGCCACTTCAGTGCCAGGCGCACCGATGAGCAGGCGGCCGCCATCCATGGCGACCGACACGCCGAAATCATCCCCGTAGGCGCCGGCCGGTGCCGTGAGCTTGGTTTCGCTCCACCCGCCAGCCCCATCAGGTTCGTAGAGGTAGGCGGCGCCAGAATAGCCCGCGGAACCGTGGGCTCGGGGAGCTCCCACCAGGATGGCCCCATTCTCGATGGCCACATCCGCCCCAAACAGCGAATAGCTGGACGGATCGCTGGGACCAAGCCGTGTCTCAACCATGAGGCCCCCCGGGCCGCGCTCGTAAACGTAGACGGCTCCGGGGCGTCCGGTGGCGCCAGGAGGATCCGCCCCCGGCGCGCCGACGACGACGAGATCGCCTTCGATGGCGACCGCCTGGGCGAAGTCATCATTGAAGCCGCCGTCGCTGGCCCAGATCGTCTGGTCGTGCTGGCCAGCGAGGCGGGGCTCGGGGTAGAAGCGGGCATCACACTCCTCGTCGTTGATGGAGCAGGCAACGAAGGCTGACGTCTGGGCGCAGCCGGCGGCGGCGCCGGCGACGCGGACGTTGGTGGAGGCTGCCGGGCCGGCAACCCGGCATCGCACCGGGCTACAACCGGCGCTGGCCTCCCTGCGGCCCTGAACATCAGCCTCGCATTCCGCCGCGGCGCAGGAGGCCACGGCATAGCCATTCCAATCGTCGGGATCAGCTTCCACGCACGCGGCATCGCGCACATCGCTGATGTCGGTCGCTTCCCCCCAAGGCACCTGTTCGCCCGCGCCGCGCAGGGTGCCCTGACAGGCCAGTTCCCGGGTGACGTGGCAATCAAAATCGGTCCAGGCGGTTCCCTCGCACCCCACTTGGCCGGCCAGGCCCGCTTCGGCGTTGACTTCGTCGACCACCGGGGCCGCCGTGGGCGTGCACGCATCCTTCTGATCTCTGACCGGTCCGGCATCGATCGTGCCGTCCACGGAATCGCCGCCGACGCCTTCGATGGACCAGGAAGCCGCGCACCCCAGACGCTCGGTGGCGCCGCATGTCAACTCGTTGCCCACCGGGCCAAGGGCCCCCTGGCTGATCAATTCGATCCACTCAGAGGAGTAGTAGGCGTCCGCCGTGGCCGCTTGGCCTTGCCCGGCCTCGGTGGCGGCGCAGGATGCCCACAGCGAATAGGAACTCGCATGGATCTCATCGCACACCGTGGGCCAGGCAGCGCTGGACACGCTACCGTACGCCTCGTAGGCCAAACCGTACCCGTCGCCGTAGACGTAATCCATGGACCCATCGGGTCCGACGTACAGGTAGGAATCCCAGCCGCTGCACCAAAGGTTATCGATGCTGCGGTCGGCGGCGAACGAAACGTCACACTCCCACTCGTACCACGTGTAGCTCCAGCCGGAGTCCATCGTGTAACAGCCCGTGTAGATGTTCAGGGTGACATCACCATACGTGTCTCCGCTGATCGTGGCGAGGCCACCACTTTGGCAGTCCCCCTCGTACTCGTCATAGACCGTCGCCTGGACAGGCCCTGCCGCCACGAAACCGTCCGGGTCCGACAGGTCCGCGTTCACGCCAACCAAGCTGACGCTCATCAAAAGCAGAGCCACCACCACTCGCATCATGGCTGGGCATCGTTGTTCTCCTTTTTTGTTACTTCCTGCCATCTATGTGGCCGGGCCGGCTCGTGGGACTCCGCCATGGACCAGGCCAGACCCCTGGCGCCCACGGCGCCCCCGGCCAATCCAGGCAGCACCGTGGAAAATCAAGGCAGGGCTAGAAACGCGAGCCGAATGGTGGCCTGGCGCCACGCCGGCCGGGCCACTCACCCACTCCACCGGCCGGGTTTGAAACGCCGACCTCGTGGATGAATCTCCTCTTGGCCAGCCCGTTGCAAGGATCAGTGCCTGCAAATGCTTCCACGGGACCTTGCTCGGCCCATCCATTCTGGCGTCAACCGTCCACCTAGGCACCCTACCCCATCGCCCCCTCCGAGGCCAACCCTTTCAAACCGGGCTCCGTCGCCGCCTCTGTGCCCGACCGCAAGCCCATGACCTACGCCGAGAGCGGTGTGGACATCGCGAAGGAGGACCGCGCCGTTGAGGCGCTGGCGAAAACGCTGACGTTCGCGCGCACCGGCGTCGGGGCGCCTCTTGGAGCCATTGGTCACTTCGCGGGCCTGGTGGACTTCGGTGAGCATGCGTTGTGTCTTTGCACGGACGGCGTGGGGTCCAAGGTGGAGATTGCCAACGCGGTGCGCAAGTGGGACACGGTGGGCATTGACTGCATGGCGATGAACGTCAATGATGCCATCTGCGTGGGGGCCGAACCGATTGCGTTTGTGGACTATCTGGCCGTGGAGGATCCGGACCCGGAGTTCACGCAACAGGTCGGCGAAGGCCTGGCACGGGCGGCCGAGATGGCCAACGTGTCCATGGTCGGCGGCGAGACGGCGAGCCTCCCGGGAATCATCAAGGGCTTCGATCTGGCTGGCACCTGCCTAGCCTTTGCCAAGAAGTCGGATCTGGTTACGGGCGAGGCGATTGCCCCGGGCGACGTTTTGATCGGCCTCGCCAGCAGCGGCATCCATTCCAATGGTTACACCCTGGCGCGCAGGGCAATCGAATCGGGTGGCTACGCCTACACGGACCCCTGGCCGTTCGCGGACCCGGAGCACGAGGGCAAGTCCGTCGGCGAGGTGCTGTTGGAGCCCACCCGAATCTATGTGCGCGAAATCATGGGCCTGCTCAAGGCCGGGATCCCCGTGCACGGCCTCAGCCACATCACGGGCAGTGGCCTGCGCAAGCTGCGCCGCATCAACCAGGGCGTCCGGTACGACATCACGGACCCGCTCCCGGTACCCAGTGTCTTCCCCCGCATCCAGGAACTCGGCTCCGTGGAGGACCACGAGATGTACAAGACGTTCAACATGGGCATGGGCTTCGTGGTCGTTGTCCCCGCCGACGCCGCCGAGGCCGCGTTGGCCAAACTGAGGGATCTCGCTGACTACGACGTCAAGGTCGTCGGCCGCGTAGCGGAAGGAAACGGCGTCCATCATCCCGTCGGTGGCACCCACTAGCGTCCAGCGGGGTGGTGCCGCGCCAGGGCCGATGTGGCGCCGCGTCCCCGCCAGAGCGGCGCGGCAGCGCCGCAGCATTCAAGGCATCAGGGTTCGGGCTGGATGCCCTGTTTCACCCCAGATGGGCGGCATATGTGCCAGCCCACCGATCTAGGATGCGGGCCTCGAAGTTTTGCCGCAAGTCCACATGCATCAAATCGCCGGGGCTCCAGAGGCCGTCAAAGTCGGCGTCGTAGAACTCGAAAATCGCCGCGCCATCCGAATAATCACCAGTCCTGAATGAGGCCTCACCAGTCATTTTTCCGGCCCGCCACACCTCGAAGACCAGATCCTGCAGTTGAACGTAAGCCGTCGTTTCGTTTACAGCGGCCTGTAGGCAGAATCCCGCCTGGACGCAGTCCCTGCGAGTCTCGCCCCCAGCAGCGAATTCAAGGCGGGCCGGCAGTCGGGTAGCCGTCGAGTCAACCGCCGGCACGTCGGGAGAGGCGCTGACCGCGAAGCGCCAGTTTGTCGACACCAAGGGCCGGACCACACGAAGCTCGGCCAAGGGCATGGTGGAATTCAGGTCCATGGTCACGACCATCCGATCCTCATCGGTGCCATTCCAACTTAATCGTACTTGCGACGCGGCTCCGGTAACGCATTCCGTGTGGTATCGCGCGCGTTCCTCGAGATCAACGGCCACGGCTTCCACAGGGCCCAGCGCATCCGAATCGCCCCCGAGCAGGTCGCCATAGACGGCGGCGAAAGCGCCGGCCGGGTTCTCGTCTCGGCCGTAGTGCTTTTCCCCCTCCAATTCGTAATGATAGAGCCTGCCGGAGAAGACGGTGTTGAAATCAGACCCCGACGTGGAATATCCCACGGCGAGGGCCTGCTCGCCCGGGTTAGCGGCAAAACTGAATCGGCTCACTCGGCCCTCGACCGTTCCCTCGAAGGCGACCGATGCAGCCTTGCCCTTCAGTGAGGCGGGGAGCCCGGAGAGGAATTGTTGGGTCGCGTTGAACGTGGCATGAATTGCTTTCTCCGACCCGCAGGCCAATTGGTCGGCAGCCGGCCCTTCGTCCGCCGGCAGTTCAGGGTCCGGCGTCGATGTGCAGCCAGACAGCAGAAGAACCACAGGAAGGAAGGCTCGAAGAATTGACTTCATGAGTCTATGATTCGAGATCGCCGGATTAAGCCTTGCGACTGGCTTTTGTTGCACTTCAGACGTTTGTCAATCAGTGCCATGCGGCCCGCTTCGTGTCCCACCATTGGCCGGCGACTTCCAGCCGGTTCAGTCCACCGGTTCCGGGCGTGGCGGACGCCTGCGGTCGTAGCTGACGAGGACCGTGAAGACCGCCAGGACCATGGCGCCTGCCAGGAGCCAGTAATCACCGGGCTGGGTGGTGTCGTGTACTTCGAGGTCGGCTCCCTGGACGGTCAGGACGACGAAATTCAACCCGGCGGCCACAGGTGAGAAAGCGCGACGGAGCAGACGTATGCGTTGGCCGGGCGAGGTCCGGATTTCGAGAACCCTTCTGAAGAGCACGACCCCCAGCAGGATGATGCCGAGCGCGGCGGCCAGGATAGCCCAGACCGCGAGCATCCATGCTGTCGGCGGAATCGCGACAAGCAGCGCGCCTGCCACGGCTAGGTTGGCCGCGCCAAGGGCATCGCGCAGTCGTTGCACACTGTGACACCCAGGGGGCGGCATTTGTGCGGTTTGGTTGGGCGGCGGCAGCACCCCTGTCGTTCCAGGATTATCCAACAGGCCTTTCCGTTAGAGGGCGTCTACGCAGGCATGCGATCTTGGGTAGCCCTGGCGGCGATTCTGATTTCCGGGTGTAGCTCCGATGGCGACTCGCTGATGGATTCCGAACCATTGGTCCCAGACCCGTGGGACGGCCAGGACAGCGTTGTTGTGGGGCAACGGACCGGGATGACCATCGAATTTGATGTCATGTGTGCCTTGGGTGGTGGCATCGACCTTGCCAGGCCCGGGGGCCTGATTCACCGGGGAGCCGACCGCGTCGAGATCACCTTAACGACGTCATCGTCGACCGGTTATCGGATTGGCTGGGCCATCGATGATGGTGAAACAACATGGCTTCCCGTCGTGGTTGGCGGCAGCCAAACGTTCGATGTAGCCGTCGACAACCAATTCGAGGAAGACGGCGAACGCTGGCGATTCCCCACGGAGGCGAATCTCGCCGCCGGCACTCGGGATTGTTACACGGGCGCCAACGCAGGGGAATTGGAAATCACGGCGGTGGC
>JBFIJP010000090.1:0-12283 GCA_041600695.1 Thermoplasmatota archaeon
GCCCGCCCCCTTGAGCAACCCGTCGCTGTTTCCTCCGTTTCGGCGACGGTCATTTCTTGCTCGGGGGCGGGCGGGGCCCCAGGGACCTGCACTTTTAACACGCGGGCCCGACTGGGCGGCATCGTGCCCCACCGGCCTGGTCTGCTCGTGATTCTTGACGGCTTTGCGTTCGGTGAGCCCGGCCACCCCTGCAATGCGGTTGAGTTGGCGCGGACTCCGTGCCTGGACGCTCTTCGTGCGGTGTGTCCCTTGGTTGACATTGACAACAACCAGCATCATGTTGGCCTTCCCGAGGGTCAGATGGGCAATTCGGAGGTAGGCCACCTGAACATCGGGGCCGGTCGGGTGCTGTACCAGGATTTCCTTCGCATCAACAAGGCGATCGAGGAAGGCACGTTCGCCGCCAACGACGCCTACCAGGCGGCCTTCGCTCACGTAACTTCGCGGGGCAGCAGGCTGCACCTGATGGGCCTGCTTGGTCCCGGCGGCGTGCATGCCCATGAGGAGCACTTCGCGGCGGCCCTTCGTGCCGCGGCCGCGGCCGGCTTGCGGGAGGTGTTTGTCCATCCGATTGGGGACGGCCGGGACACCGATCCTCGCAGCGCCGAGGTCTTCATGGCGACTCTGGAGAGCCAGATCGTCGAGGCGGGCGTCGGCCGCGTGGCCGACGTGGTGGGTCGCTATTTTGCCATGGATCGCGACCAGCGCTGGGAGCGCGTGGAGAAAGCGTATCGCTTGTACGCACACGGCGCCGGCGGCAGGGCCGGTTCAGCCGCGGAGGCACTGGCCCAGGCGTACCAGGCCGGCCAGGACGACGAATTCATCGAACCCGTATCCATCGATCCTGAGGGCGTGGTGCGCCCCGGCGACGCGGTGATTTGGCTCAACTTCCGCCCCGACCGGAGCCGCCAGATGACTCGTGCTTTCATGCAGCCGGGTTTTGACCATTTCCCGCGGGAGGCCGTTGCGGATGTGCTCTGGGTTTGCACCACCCAGTACGACGACGCTTTCCTGGATTTCCCGGGCGTAGCCGTGGCGTACCCGCCCCAGCGCCCGACCCAGACCCTTGGCGAGCACGTTAGTGCCCTTGGGCTGACCCAGTTCCGCACGGCGGAGACGGAAAAGTACGCCCACGTTACCTACTTCATGAATGGCGGCCGGGAAGAGCCCTTCCCGGGTGAGGATCGGAAAATGATCCCCAGCCCCAAGGTTGCCACGTACGATTTGCAGCCCGAGATGAACGCCTACGAGGTGGCCGACGCCGTCTTGCAGGCGATTGGCACCGGCGGTTACGATCTGATTGTCGTCAATTTTGCCAACGGCGACATGGTGGGGCATACGGGCAACCTGCAGGCCGGCATCCAGGCAGTCGAGGCCCTGGACGAATGCCTCAACCGGATCACTGCTACGGCCAGCGCGTGCGGATTCGTCACGCTCATCACCAGCGATCATGGAAACTGCGAGGAGATGTGCCGGGTGGGTCCGGATGGCGGCGCCGGCGACCGCCTGACAGCCCACTCGATGCTGCCGAGCCCGCTGATTGCCGTCAACGCCGGGCCTGGCGTGTCGCTGGCCACCGGGGGTGCACTTTGCAACGTGGCGCCCACGCTCCTGGACCTGATGGGGCTCCCCATTCCCGCTGCCATGGAGGCGCCCAGTCTCGTGGTGCGCGCCGAGAAGTCCGTTACCACGTGATGCCCGCTGCCTTGAGCTGCTCATCGAGCACTCGTTCCAGTTCGTGAAGGTGGGCTGGAAACAGGCTGATGACCTTCCAGCCGGCCGCTTCGTAGGCGGCGATCTTGTCGAGCATGTGGGATTCGTACTTGCGGTAGGCAGCGCCGCCCCAGTACTCGATCAACACCTGAGCGTCGAGGAGGCGGAAATCGGGGCAGAACGTGAGCACCTGCGGCTCGTATTCGAACAGGATACCGCGCGCGGCCAGCGCGTTGGCGATGCGTTGCTCGCCGCGGCTGCGGACCCACAGGCCGCCGGATGTCGGGTAGGGTCGGCCGCGTGGGCCCCGGGGGAACTTGGGCCTGGGGTGGCGCCGTCGGCGAAGCCGCCAGATGGCCAATGCCCCGATGGCTAGGGCGGTGAGGATGCCCGCGACCGCGAGTGCTTCCACACGGCTGCATGGGCCGGTCGGTGCATAGGGCTGGCGTCCGGTGTTCCCCGCCTGCGGCGGCGGGGTTGGATGGTCCCTACTCCCACGGCCACTTGGACGGTTCGACCGCCATGGGCTCGATGGGCTCCCAGGACCAAACGGACCCGCCCGCAAAGCCCAGCAGCGGACTCAACATGTCCCATTCGAGGGTCAGGTTGCCGGAGGGGCCCTGCGTTTCGTGGCGAACCTGGTCAGATCTCCCAATGTCGGTCGGTCCGCGAGTCCATGTAATTTCATCCTCGAACGCGCCGCTAACCTGGAGGGAGCCTTGGGAGTCGCGGGTGAAGAATTCGATTTCAGTCGTGGGTCCGACCGTCGTCAACGTGGTTGACCCCTGGTGCATGATGATGGCGGGCCACAAGACGACGTTCGTGCCGCCGTCCATGTTTCGGGAGGTGATGACCGTAGGCTCGGCGTCATCCTGCGCACGGGCCAGGATTGGGGCTGCACACCCGACCCGAACGAGGGCACTGGCACCTTCTGTGACGCCTTCGCCTGGCTGAAGGCCCGCCTCCATCTGTACAAAAACGTCGAGGACGCCAGGGCCCACTGGCCAGTCCGGATAACCGCGCCAGGAAGTGAACTCGTCGCCGCCAATGAACGCCTGGTTGAGCGCGTCATTCGCTTGGTCCTCCGCTTGCCGTGTAACGCTCATCGTACTGACTGGACCAGTTTCAATGCCGTAGTCGCCCATACCCATCGAATGCCCGCCTCGGCCGTCCACGTATTCCCCGTCCAGGCGCACTTCCATCCAAACGTGGCTCTCGGGGCCGGCCTTGAGTGGATGGTGGGCCGCCATCAGGATGGTGCAGGTGGTCTCCTGGGTCAGGAGGAGTTGCAGTCGCACGGCGCCGCGTCCTTCCAGGCTGGTGGTGGCCTGCCACCATCGGGACGCCACGGAGTCGGGTTCCCCGGTGTCGCCGGGGCTTGAAGATGGCGAACCGGTACAGCCGGCCAGGATGATGCATAACGCGAACAGGGTGGGGCGAATCATGCCGTTGGCAAATGTGCGGGGCCTTAAGATACCGCTCGAACACTTGTTGGCCTTTGGGTCCCATGGCTCGGTGGGGTCTGCGCTTTGCCAGGGCGCCGGCTTTTTGATCGTTTCACCGTGCTTCACATCTGCGACGACTGAGCCGGCATCATTGGCGTTGGCCTGGGCGTGGGCGTCGGCGCTGAGGGCCGGCTCGCCCGCACGCCCGGCGGCTGCCCCCGGCCGCCTTGCCCCAAGATTTATTCGCGTTCCGCCGGCCTCGGCACTCATGCGATTGTTCGTGCCGGCCGTCGTGGCCCTGCTTGCTGCCAGCCTCGCCGGATGTTTGGCGGGTGGTCCCGACGCCGCCCTGGCGGGCGACGGCAAAGCTCCCCGAACCCACGCGGCGCTGGATGCGTTGGAACCCGACGACCTCGTCGCGCCGACCTTTAGCCTGCTGGGGCCCATTGCTGCCGGCGGGCCTGCCTACGGCGCCGGCGAACCCAGCGTTGCCGCCGCTCTGGACGGCCGCCTGTTTGTTGCCTTCCCGGGCTGCGACCAGGGCTTCTACCTGATCAGTCTTCCAATGGACGAGGGCACCTGCGAACACGGACTCGTGTACGAAAGCCACGACGATGGCGCCACATGGAACCGGCTCAACCGCGACGGGGATGGACGCTACACGGACGACGGCCCGGCGGCCAACAACGACGCCGACGTTGCCGTTGACAGCGCCGGCACCGTGTACATGTCCAATCTGGGAGGGGGTGGCATCCAAATCCACCGTTACGACGGCGAGGGCAACTGGACGTACGTGGACAACATCGTGCCGCCGCGCGAGGGCACCGAAGACCCGGATGACCGGGAAGGTGCCGACCGGCAGTGGATCGCGGCTGCCGGCCCCGGCCACATCATCAACACCTGGATGCGCACGAATCCCAACCGGGATGTGGCCATCAACACCACCTTCGACGGTGGCAAGACCTGGACCGGGACGTCCTATTTCGGTGACGACATTGGCTGGCTGGGTACCGTCCAATTCGCACCCGATGGCCAGCACGCCTACATTCCTTACACCCAGCCGCTCCAGAACGACCTCATGGACCTGCAATCGTGGCCGTGCGCCATGCATGTCCTCATGACGAGCGACGGTGGGGCCACCTGGGAAGACATCGACACGGGCGCCCGCTGGTACGTGTCGTCCACGGGGCTGCACTGGAGTTGCGTGCAGATGGCGCCGGCCCTCGACGTGACCGGGGACGGCACCGTGGTGGTCGCCTGGGCCCAGGATGAGTTCATCCCCGAATCGACGCCTCCGTTCACGGCCACCAGTGCCAGCACCATCCTCTACGCGATGACCAGCCCGGACGGGCGCAACTGGACAGAGCCCCAGTTCATCACGACCGACACCGGCCTGCCGTCGGCGCCGTTGGGAAACAGCATCATGCCCTGGGTCACAGGCGGCGCCGGTGATCGATTCGTCATCACCTACCTGCACAACCCGGTGCCCACCGACGGCGACTACACGGCGGCCTTGTGGGACGTTCGCGCCGCCGCGTTCGATGGCTTCGGCACCGACTCGGAGCGCCGGGTGGACATCATCATCGAGCAAGCTGTTCACGCCGGAGGCATCTGCACCCGCGGCGGCACCTGCCTTATCACGGGTAGTGACCGATCCTTCCTGGACTTCTTTGAAGCGGACGTCACCCCCGACGGGCGGCTGATCGTTGCCTACCCGCACGACCTGAATCCCACCAAGATGATCGAGATCAGGGTGGCCATCCAGGATGGTGGGTCACCCCTGCTGATCCCGGCTCAGGCGCCCGTCTGAGCAGGCCGTCTGAGCAGGCCTGCTCCGGGCCACTGGCCGCAAGCGATAAATCGCCCCCGGAGTCGGCGCATGCATGGATCGAAGGCAGCAACTGGACACGTGGCGGGAGGCCAGTGGCTACACCAGCGTGGACCCGGCGCCCCCAGAGGTCCCCCCCACCGTCCGCGCAGAGGTTTCCCGGCTGCGCGAGCACCTGCTGGACCGCAACCTGCCCATGTTCCAGCGCATGCGCGCCGTGTTCGCCCTGCGCAACGAAGGTGGGCCCGACGCCGTCGATGCCCTGGCGGCCGCCTTCGCCGACCCCTCCGCGCTGCTGCGCCATGAGCTTGCCTACGTCCTGGGTCAGATGCAGGACCCCCACGCCGTGCCGGCGCTGACGCGGGTGCTGGAGCAGACGGACGAGCATGTCATGGTGCGCCACGAGGCCGCCGAGGCGCTGGGCGCCATCGGAGTGCCCGAATCGGTGCCGGTGCTGCGTCGCTTCCTGGACGACCCGAACCCTGAGGTGTCCGAGAGCTGTGAGGTGGCCCTGGATCTGATTGCCTGGGTCAACTCCGACGATCTCGAGTACGCCGAGGCCTGAACAGCGACCGGGCTCCGGGCGGCCGCCCCGGCGATCGTTTCAGTGGTCCTGCAAGACGCCCTGACAGGCAACAAGTTGGTTTCTAGATACCCGGAGGAGCATTGCAAACCGTGATAAACCGTGTCACGGTTGCAAGTGGCTGGGTGTGCAGATGTTCCGACCCTGGATCATGGGAGTGCTCATTGCAGCACTTCTCCTCGCCATGCCAGCCCATGCACTCGACGCAGGCCGCGAAGGTGGCTTGGATGTCCATGCCAAGGACGTGCCCGTCGGCGCATCCTACAGGATCGACGTTCCCATGGGCAAGGGGTCCGACCCGTCACCGGCGGGCCCCGACGCGCCCGAAACCGTGTCCGCGGCGCGCATTGCCCGCGGCGTCCAGTTGAGTTGGGATTCGTCCGTCGACCCGACGGACGACTACGTGGTCCGGCGTGATGGCATCGTCATCGGGTCTACCTGGAGCCTGAACTTCACGGATGCGCAGGGTACCAGCCTCGATGCCTACACCATCAGCGCGCGCAAATCTGGCAAGGAGGGCGCACCGTCGGATCCCGCCTTCGCGCAATCCGATGACTGCGTGAACATTCACCAGGGCGCGGTGCCGCCCATCTATCTGGTGCCCGGCACCTGCATGGAGCAAGCGCTGGCCCTGTACGCCGAGGTGGCGTCATACCTGACGGTGGCCCTTGAGGACGCGCCCGTGCCGCTGCCTGCCATTCCCTTGGCCGCCCTGCCCCATGTCGAGGCGCCGGCGCTCCAGGGGGGAGGCTGACGGCCCATCGGGTTTGGGTTGCGCTCTGCCTGGTAATCCTGTTGAGCGCACCCGTGGCAGCGGATGTGTCGGTGCAGTCGGTGCAGGCAGAAGGTTCAGTGGATGCGGTTACTCCCTCCGGGGCCCAGGCGCAGATGCTCGTCATCCGGCCCGGACCCGAGGCCGGCCTGGTGTTGGCCCTTGAGGCCGAGCAACTGACGGAGCGCCTGGTGGCCTTCGAAACCACGCGTGTCCAAGCGCACATGACGGCCAGTCACACGCAGCCCTATGCTCCGGAGGGACAACCCCCTCGCGGCCCCGCCCGCGGCACGCTCGGCGAGGTCCACGATGGAGCCGTTATTCTGGTGGTGCCCTTGTCCCCCCTCACGGTGGTGCGGGCCGAGGTTGACGGCCCCGTCGATCTCGTTCCGGTTCGTGAGGAGGTCGTGGAACGGATGCACAAGGTCGCCGACCAGGGCGAAAGGACGCCTGGCGCAGTACCCGAGGACTTCAATTTCACCGCCCGCGACACCGCGAAACTTGCTGCGCACAGGGGCGGTTTCCAGACCGTGACAGGTGATTTCATGCTCTACTTGTGGGGCGTTACGTACGAATTGTCTGGCAAGGACGGCCCTCGCGAGTTGCGTACGGGCCAGTACGTTGTGGAGGAGCACGCCGGCGTCGTCACGGTTGAGCGGTATGTCCATTCGTTTCTCACGGTGCACGATGGCTCCCTGTCAATGCAGTACCGGGGCGCCGGCACTGCCCTGTACGCAGATGCCGGACTGGCAACGGTTGACGGCGTGGTCCGGCTGCGGGAGGCCGATGGAATCCTCAACGTTGGACGCGATGCCTACCGCCTGAGCGGTGACGCCGTCCTGACTGGCGGCGCTTTCGAGTGGGTGGCAGAAAACGGCGGCGTTCGGCTGGCCAGCCCCGTCACGCTGGCTGCGACAGGGGATATCGTTCGTCTCGACGCTGCCTGGGCCGGCTTACCCTGGTTGGGGGCAGCAGGGGGTGGTCTCACCCTGATCGCCGCCGTGCTGGTCTTGTGGTCGCGGGGGCTGTCGGGCCGGCCTGGCACCGAGTTGGGTGACGGCCGATCCCTCACCGGCCGCGAGCGCCGGGCGGCCCATTGGAACCACTTGGCCCAGGCGGCCGCAGGGCACGGCAATTACTGGCGGGCGTCCCTGTACGCCCACCGGGCCATTCGCAACGATCCGGTTGAGGCGGGCCATTACATGACGCGTGCCCTGGCGGCGGCCAATCTGGGCCGCTTCGAGCAGGCTCTTGAACATCACAAGATGGCCCATTGGATCTACGTCGCGGGGCAACGGGATCCTCGGGCCGTTGGACGCAATGCGTTCGAGGCGTCATGTGCGGCGTCCAACCTGCGGCGGTCCCGGGAGGCGCTGCATTGGTTGCGCATTGCGGTGCACCATGATCCTGAACTGCGGGGTGAGGCGGCTCTTGAGCCTGACCTTGGTCCCATCAGTCAGGACCCCGCGTTCGCGTGTCTGGTGGCGGGCGTCGTCAATGTGCAGTGGAGGGCCGGGTAGCAGGCTGGGCCCGTTACGGGATGGCTTCCCGCGTGGCTGCTCGGCGCGAGCGCAGCTCGGCCCGCAGCGCGTCTTCCTCTTCTTCCTGCTCCATCAATTCGTGGATGGCGGATTCGAAGGCGTGCGTGATGGTGGCAAAGCGCTTGCCCGGGCCGGAGCGTTCCTCGACCCATGCGAGGAATCGCGGATCGGGTGTGATGCTGATGCTCTTCTTGCGGCCAGACGCGGGCACTCGGGAGCGGCCCATGGCTAAGCCATTCCCCCTAACCGCTTAACAGGCTGTATTCTGTTACACGCTGTTACCTTCGTCGGCATGGAATATTGGCCGCTGCGGCCATGCGTGGGCGTCGGGCGGGCGAGGTGTGCGCGGGCCATACCTACGGTTGGGCCGGGTAAATACATGTAATCTGTGGTTTAGCAGCGTAACCATGGAGCGCCCGCGGCACCGTCCGAGTGGTCGCCGCGGCGGCCGTGCGGGCCCGAAACCCGACGCCCGCGGCGTGGACCAGCCCATAGGCCGGCACCTCGCCCACAGAACCCAGGCCCGGACGAATCCCGGGCCTGGGCGTGGACCATCCGCGTGTGCCTGCGCCGCCTCCAGCCGGCGCGGACAAAACCAATCCTCAACAGGCGGTGGTCCGTGGTTCGATGGGGTGCGCCCGCGCCCCATGATCGAACTCAAGGGCTCCACAGGAAATGAAGGTCTTCCGTTTTTCGCTTTGAACCATGCGGGCTTTCGCAACGGGCAAACCCTGCAGCGGCCCGCGGCCAAGGAAGGGCGTTGCGGGGCCAGGCTAGGGTGACACCCAGGACTGGTGATACTCCAGATCCTCACAATCCAGCCCATGCTCCGTCAACCACAGGGGCTTGTACGTATCCAGCATGACTGCCATCTCGTCCGTTGCATCGTGGCCCATGCTGGCCTCGTAACGGCCCGGCTGTGGCGCATGGGGGATGCCCGCCGGATGGAAACTCATTGAGGCCGGCCCGACGCCCTTCCGGCTGGTGAAATTTCCCTCCACGTACCAGAGGATCTCGTCGCAGTCGTAACTGCTGTGGGGGTAAGGACACGGAATCGCGTCAGGGTGGTAGTCCACCTTGCGCGGCACGAACGAGCAAACCACGAATTCGCCGTGCCCGCCCAGGAACGTCGTGTGGATCGGCGGCGGCAGGTGCACCGTACTCGTCTTCGGCTGGTAGTCGTGGATGTTGAACGCCACCGGGTACATGGTGCCGTCCCAGCCGACCACATCGAACGGATGGTGGGGCAGCAGGCGCTCGGACCACTCGTCGTAGCGCTTGTGCAGCACGGGAACCCCCACAATGCCGTCCCACTCGGCCCCGTCCGCCTCGTCGGGCTGGCACAACGCCTCGGGCCGGCCGAAGTCGCGGTGGCAGAAGGGTGCGTCCATCTTGAGCTGGCCCACGGGGTTGCGGAAATTCTTGGGCACCACCAGCCCCGCCTGGCACTCCATGATCATCACGTGCACCGGGCCGGCCGCAAACACGATGCGGTGGATGAGGCCCTTGGGAATCCAGACGTAGTCATGCCGGCTGATGGGAAGGCTGCCCAGTTCCGAGTGGAGCATCCCGGACCCCTCATGGAGAAACAGCAGCAGATCGCCGTCGCCGTTTTGCACCAGCCCCGTGTCGGCAACCGTCGGCTCCGCCGTGGCCACGCGCACATCGTCGTTGCCAATGATCCACCGCATGCTTTCCCAGAGCGAACCCGCCGCCGCCACCTGTGGCGTGGGCAGGTGGCGGCGCCGCAGCGCCTGGCCTGCCTGCCGAATCGCCTTGAAGGTATCCAGGTCGTCGCGTGCCCGCCGCGCCAGCTCCTCTGCCGGGTTGTTGGCACGGTAAGCAATCGAGTACTCTGCCTCGAATCCGCCGCGGGTCAGGCAGTGCTCGTAGAACACGGGCGCCCCATCGGTGATCTCATCTTTCTTGCGCCGCAGGGCGATATGGTGCTTGGCCGGCGTGCGTCCGAGGCGATGGTAGTCGATCATGCTGACGATGCCGGCACACGCCGCCCTCAAAAGCCGTTTTCGGCGCCCCCAACCGACTGCTTTTGCAAGGCACTCCGGATGCATGTCCGTGGCGATCGACGACTTGGCCTTCCTCTACCAGTTTTTGGAGGCCGCGCCCGATGCCATGGTAGTGGTGGATGCGGGGGGCACCATTCGTCTGGCCAACCCGCAGGCGGTCGATCTTTTCGGAGCCCCCCTTGCCGGCAAGCCTGTGGAGGACTTGGTACCCGCCGACGCCCGCCAGCGCCACGCCGAGCACAGGGCGAGGTATGAGCAGGCCCCTCGCACCCGGACCATGGGGGAAGGCCTCCAATTGGAAGGCGTGCGGGGCAACGGCGACCGGTTTCCCGTGGCCATCAGCCTCAGCCCCATCACCGCGGGCGGGGAACGCTTCACGCTGGCCGCCGTGCGCGACATCTCCGACCAACGCCGGCAGGAGCAGCGCCTGCGCGAGAGCCTGCGTCAGAAAGAGGTCCTCCTCAAGGAAGTCCACCACCGCGTGAAGAACAACCTCCAGATCATCATCAGCCTCCTGAGCCTCCAGGCACGAGCGGTTCCCACACTGGCGCCCGCGTTGCACGAGGCGCAGGCACGCATCCGTTCCATGGCCCTGGTGCACGAGCGGCTCTACCAGACCTCCGATGTGGGCGCCGTTGAGGTAGCCGGATACCTGGGCGCCCTGGTGGACGACCTAGGCAACGGGCTCCCCGAAAACGTCCAAATCAAGCTGGACGCGCGGCCCAACCAGGTGGACACGGACACCGCCATCACGCTCGGACTGATCGTGAATGAACTGGTCTCCAACGCGCTCAAGCACGGCATCGGGGGCGGCGGAACACTATGGCTGGACGTCGACACACGAGACGGAATCCATGTCGTGGCCCAAGATGACGGCCCCGGCCTTCCCAGCGACCTCAACCCCCGGGCCGGCCCCGGAATAGGCGTTCGTCTCGTCAGTCGTCTGGCAGAGCAACTGGGCGGCACCGCAACATGGACCAGCAATGGCGGGGCCCGCGTGGAGGTGCATGCATGAGAATCCTGGTGGTGGAGGATCAGGCCATTGTGGCTGAAGATCTGGCGGCAACCATCGAGTCCTTCGGCCACGAAGTGGACACCGCCGGCACACCCCAGCGGGCGCTGGCCGCTGTGGTCGCTGCCCCGCCGGATGTGGTGTTCATGGACGTGCACCTGGCGGCGGGCGCCGACGGCATCGACACAGCGGTCCAAATCCGGCATCTGTACCCGGCCACGCGGTTCATTTTCCTCACCGCCTACACGGACCCCGAAACGCGGCAGCGCGCCGAGGCGCTTGATCCGGCCGCCTACCTGCCCAAGCCGTTTGATCCGGCCGGCGTCGAGGCGGCGCTCAAGGCGCTTGGCGAGCCGGCGGATGCTGGGCTTGCTGAGGATGGCGGTGGATCTAGCTGACTGCCCGTGCGACGGTGGCTCCAGGCAGGCCGGTGTCCCGAGCGCCGTCGGCCGTGGCGTCCGGGGTGGTGTCCGGTGTGGTGTCTGGGGTGGCATCCGGGGCCGCCTCGGGCGCAGCATGGGCCTGGGCGGCCTCTTCAGCCACGGCGTCGGCCACGGCGGCATCTACATCCTGGTAGGCATCCGCCTCGCGGATCTCGGCCGAAGGCGCCCCCTCCAGGGTTGCCGTCAGTCGAGACAACAGCCGACCGTCGTACACCAGACTGGAGCGGATGGGTCCCTCGGCATCCTGGGCCGGCGCCGACAGGCAAATGAGATCCCCCGCACGCAGGGGCTGCCGGGCGTGGGCATCCCGCATCACGCCTCCCCAATCCAGCAGCGCCTTGGCGGGCCGGATGCGGCTCAAGTCATCAACGAAGGCACTGAAGGTCAGCAGACGCATGTCCGAAGCCTCGTCCATGTCTGCCAGCCAGGGGCCCAGGCAAAGGGTCCTGTTCACCGCGTGGAACGTCGTGTAGCCAGCCACATGGACCTCCCATTTCTGTCCAAGACGCTCGACATCCCGGGCCACCACGGCGGCGACGCCGGTGTGCCAGGGTCCACCGTGCAGGGTTGCGCCCGCGCCGACGACGCGCTCCGGCTCCCAATCCGCCTCGGCGCCACCCGCCAGCACCACGCGGCGAGGCTCTACCGGGGGCAGCATCTGGACGCGTTCGTGGCGTCGGAGGAAATGGCTTGGCGGGCGGCCGCGCATGAGCTTCGCCAGGCGCTCGCGCAGGTCGGCGTCGGTGGCAAACGCGAGCACATCCGGGTCATCCGTCACGGCGCGCAGGTCAAGCGCGTAGTCGTCGTAGGCGACGCAGGCCCGAGGCTGGGCGTCATCAAACCGTCCAAAGCGCATGGCTGGGTCGTCGGGATGCATGCCCCCTTGTAAGCCGTGCGGCCGACGGAGCCCTGTTTGGCC
>JBFIJP010000091.1:0-12251 GCA_041600695.1 Thermoplasmatota archaeon
CCGGACAGGGGCCGACACGCTTTCACCGCCGTTGCCTGTGGGCCAAGCGTGCGCACGTCCCTCGCCGTCGTTTTCGGTTGCCTGCTGGTTCCGATCCTGGGTGGCTGCGCCGCTCCGGGCCCGGCGGATGCCATGGCCCGCGTGGCGTGGCGCTCCGAGTTGCCCTTTGGCGCCCCCGGCCTCAGTTCACCCCTGCTGGTGGATGTTGACGGTGATGGCGTGCTCGATGTGATCGTGGGCAACGGAATCGAGTTCATACCCGGAGCCGAGCCAGGCGATCCGCGGGCAGGCGCGGGGGCTGTCAGCGCCTTCAGCGGCCGCGATGGAGCACTGCTGTGGAGCACGGATGTTGGCGTCGTTGATGCGTCCCCGGTGCTTGGCGACGTGACCGGCGACGGCGTGCCGGACGTCGTGGTGGGTCTGCGGGATGGGCAGGCACTGGCAGCCCTGGGTCTCCACGACGGAAGCGTGCTCGCCAAGCATGCGACACTGGATTGGACCCACTCGGCGGCGCTCGCCGACATCGACGGCGATGGGAAACTGGATGCCGTGGTCGCGGCGGGCGGCGCCCAAGGCACAGGGCCGGGTGCAGGCGGCAAGCGAGGCCAACTCGTCGCCGCGACGGGTCCCGACCTCAGCCGGGTGTGGCGCCAGCGGTTACCCGACGAAACCTACTCCAGTCCCGCCATCGCTGACCCCGGAGACGGCGTTCAACGAATCTACGTCGGAATCGGTGGCCAGAACCACTTCGGCGGCGGTTTCCAGGCGCACGTGGCTGCAACCGGAGAAGTCGCCTGGGCGCGGGAGGCCCGCACGGGGGTGCTTAGCAGTCCCGCCGTCGCGGACTTGGACTTGGACGGCATCGCCGAAGTCGTGTACGGCGAATGGTTCGGAGCCATCCATGCCGTGGACGGGGCCACGGGAGAGGCCTTGTGGAGCGTGGAGACCAGCCACCTGACCTGGAGCTCCCCCGCCATCGCCGACCTCAACGGCGGCGGAGCCGACGTCATCATGACTGGCTACGCGACCCCTGAAATGCAGCTCGCAAGTTTCGAGGCCGGCATCAACGATGAGCAGAGCCTCCTGTTTGGCGACCGGGGCCGCATCACCGCCATCGACGGGCGCACCGGCGCCCCATTGTGGCATCTCGACACCCCCGGCAGCCCTGGCACGCCGGTGGTCGCCGACCTGGACGGGGATGGGGCGATCGAGGTGGCCGTCGCCGTGCAATTGGGCGCCGACGGCGTCTACGGTGCCAACGGGGGAGAGCTCCTGATCCTCGACGCGCGCGGTCTCCTGAAACAGCGCATTTCCCTTGGGGCAGGGGCTGTCGCCACGCCCGCCATTGCCGACCTGGACGGCAACGGCAGGCCCGAACTGGTGGTGAGTACCATGCTTCCGGCCAGCGTGGTCGCGCTGGAGTTCAACAGGCCAGCCACAAACGAGGCCGGTGTCTCGTGGTTGCGCTTCCGCGGCAACGAACGAGGCACTGGCACAGCGGGCCCGGGGGAATAGATGGGGGAGAGCCGAGGGCGACTGCCCTCAAGCGGTTTCTGGCAACTGGCGGAGCAACCGGTTGCCATGCCACCGCTGGAGGAGGCCGGCCGTCAGGAAGACGTGCACGATGCCGTACACGACCACCACGCCTGAGGCAGAGGCAGCCCAGGCCGCCAGGCCGAAGCCCACGGAGCCCACCAGCGCCGACAGGAGGGAGAAGCCCAAGCCCAGGCTGCCTCCCAGGGCGATTCCGACTCCCAGGAGCCGGTGCTGTCTGTAGTAGGGGTCCAAGTCGTCCGCCGACTCCGGATCCACGATGAGGTCACCAACCATCGGGTTAAACAACGTGACATTCTAGGCTTAGCCTTTCCCGTCGTTTTGGCGGCCTGCGTAACCAAACAGTAGCACGGTTGGGGGCGCTACGGGGGGCTGGTGCCCGCAACCTCGGTCACTTGGTTGCGCACACTCCACAGATGTGGCCAAAGAACCTGTTGCACATCGTCCTCCAACTGGTGGATCGCGTAGCCCTTGAGGCTCTTGACGTCCCGGCCGATGACACGCTTGACCATGGCGAGGTGGTTGAGCCGCCAGATGTGGAAGAACATGTCAAAGTCAGTCATGGCCTCCAGGAAGCGGATCAACTCGACGTCCTGGTGCTGGTTGGTGTAGAGGGACAAGAGGTCGGTGTTGCGGCGCTTGATGAGGGCCTCGATGCGGGGCCACATGCGGGGGCCTTGCATCAGGATGTTGCGGAACCCGGGACTCTCGGAGCCGCTGCCGTGGCCCAGCGCGCCGCGGATGACATGGAAGTCCCAGGGGGTCATGGTCTCCAGGACATGCATGGCCTGGGTATTGATCCGGATGATCTCCGTGCACCGCGCCAGGTGGGGGACCGCCTCCACCAGCTTCTCCTCGTCCGCCAGCCGGCCGACCAGCGTCAGTTCATGCAGGACCAGTTTGCACCACAATTCGAAGCTCTGGTGGACCACCTGAAACATGAGTTCGTCGTGGTGGACCAATTCGTCGGGTTTCTTTTGTAGCCTTAGGAGCGCGTCCACCTGCATGTAGCGCTCGTAATCGGTGGCCCCCTCACCGGGGAGCACAGGGCCCTCGGTGCTGTGGACAGGGCATCCGTGACCCGGGCTCGACGTTCGGGCGCGGGGGTCATTTTCAAGGTTGTTTCCAGTCACGATAACCACCGAATGTACAGAAATGCACAGCCGGCGACGGGGGGTCCCTACAAAGAGCCACCGGAGGCCGCCGGGCAGTCCCCGACAGCCAGTTTTATCTAGAGCGGAGGCGCAATCGTAACCCGATGGTGCTCCGATTCCTGTTCAAGGCAGCCTGGTTTACCGGCAAGTTCGCCGTCAAGCACGTCGTCATCCCGGTAGCGATTTCCATTGCCACCGCCGCCGTCCTCGGTGAACTCGCCGAACGCGTGCGTGAGGGCAGCCACCCAAACGGCCACGTGAGCCCGGTCATCAAACCTGAGCGCTAGGCTGGGTCGGGTGGGCGTGCCTGGATGCGCCCGGATTGGCCCCCCGGAGGGCCCACTGCCCGTCTCCTTGATCCTGCCAGGTTGAACTAGGCCACGCCAGCCTGCATGCGGGCTGGCAGGCCCGTCCCGTCGCCGGGCGACGGCGCGTCGCTCCACAAATCGGTGCCCGCACAAGGTATCGAGGCCCCATTTGCGCCGCTGCGACGGCGCTCGTGGCCACGACGGCTGGCCTGACAATCGTTGCCTGGCGACGGCGCTAGTCAGCGACCCGTCGCCCCAACCTTTTTTCAACCATTCTCTTGCCGGGGCTCGTGACGATCGACTTCACCCTGACCGACGAGCAGAAGCTCATCCAGGATACCACCCGCGCGTTCGTGGAGCAGAACGTCAATCCGTTCGTGCGCGACTGGGAGCGGGCGGGCGAGCACCCCCACGACATCTACGACAAGATGGCGGCCCAGGGCCTCCTCGGCGCGAGCTTGCCCCAGGAGTACGGCGGCGCTGGTCTGGACGCCATCGCCTACGCCCTCCTGACGGAGGAGCTGGCCAAGGGGTGCAGCAGCCTGCGCACATCCATTAGCGTCCACGGCAGCCTTGCGGGTACCACGATCAAGTACTTCGCCAGCCCCGAGCAGAAAGAGCGTTGGCTGACCCCGATGGCCAGCGGCCAGAAGCTGGCGGCGTGGGCGCTCACCGAGCCCGGCAGTGGCTCCGACGCAGCGGGAATGAAGACCACCGCCCGCCGCGAAGGGGACGAATACGTCATCAACGGCTCGAAGGCGTGGATCAGCAACGGCGGCCTCGCCGACTACGTGATCGTTTACGCCAAGACCAAGCCAGAGCTGCGCCACAAGGGCATCAGTTGCTTCCTCGTTGAGAAGGGCACCCCCGGCTTCGAGTGCACGGGCATTGAAACCAACAACAAGCTGGGCCTGCGCAGCAGCCCCACCGCCAGCCTAGGCTTTGAGGAGTGCCGGATTCCGGCGGCCAACCTGATCGGCGAAGAGGGCAGCGGCTGGGACAACGCCATGTTTGTCCTCAACCACGGCCGCCTGAGTGTCGCCGCGGGCGGTGTGGGCATCGCCCAGGCCGCCTACGAGGCCTCCATCAAGTACGCCGCCGAGCGGGAGGCGTTTGGGCGCCCCATTGGCCGCTTCCAGCTCGTTCAGGCCATGCTGGCCGACATGGACGTGCAAATCCAGGCCAGTCGCCTGCTCGTCTGGCAGGCCGCCAAGGCCCGCGAGGCCTACGATGCCGGCGAGATCAGCCGCGAGGAGTGGACCCTGCGCATCAGCCGAGCCAAGTTGTTCGCCGCCGAGATGTCCGTCAAGGTTTGCGAGGACGCCATCCAGATCCACGGTGCCAACGGGTACACCGACGACTACCCGGTGGAGCGGTACTGGCGCGACTCGAAGATCCTCGGCATCTACGAAGGCACCAACCAGATCCAGCGCCTCATCATCGGGCGACACATTACCGGACTGCGGGACTAGGGCCGTCGCCAACGTCGACCCGGCCCGGGTGCCTCCCGGGCCGGGTCAGCGCCGTCCTCCTACAGGAACGCCAATCGTACCTCTCCGCTGGCTGTTGCCGAGTAATAGCTGGTGCGGTACGGCACGACCCATTCGAAGCCGTCGGCGTGGCCAACGCTGTACGAGCAGGGTCGCAGCAGCCGGTCGTCGAAGCTGACGTGGACCCGGTCCCAGTCGTGGAGGAGCCGGACCGTGAAGGTGTCTCCGTCGTCCATGAAGCGCCAGTGGATGTCACGGAAGCTGAAGCAGTCGCCATCGGTATCCGAGTCGCGGGGGTCGTCGGGGAGGGTGCCTGCGGAGCGCGTCCATGTGACCGTTCCGCCGTTGATGATGCGGGCCTCGGATGGGATGGGGATGCTCTGCACCAGGGAGACGTCGGCGTGGCTGAGCAGGTGGGTTTCGGTTGCTGGCGATCCGGTGGCCTGGGCGCCGTGGGGGCCCTCTCCGTACGGCGTGACGGCTGCGGCCCGGTACGTGTGGCTTCCGGCGGGGAGGCTGTTTTCGAGCAGGCCGCTGTAGGCGGGGGAAACCTGTTCCTCCAGGGTTTGGGTGCCGCCGATGACGTTGTAGATGCGGTACGATGAAACGTAGAATCCGCCGGTGTCGGCGGGTGGTTCCCAGCGCAGAATGAGCTGGCCTGCCTCGACGCCTTGCCAGGCGCGCAGATAGGTCACATCGGTGGGAAGTTTGGGTTCGAAGGAGCCCACTTGGTCGTAATACTCCCACGGAGTCCACCGGTGCGTGTACCCCTCGTGGCCGCCGAAGGCGTGCACGCGTGACCCGTCCCAGATGGCGCTCAGGCCCTGCGCCGCGGAGGTCATGCGGAAGGTTGTGCTGTATACCGTCTGCGTTGCCGGCTCGAAGGCCTGGACGATGGTGCTGTGGCCTCCCCGGTGGTATCCGCCCGCGAAGTAGGCGAAGCGGCCGTCCCACGCGACGCCTGCTCCGATGGGTTTGGCGAGTCGTGCGGCGTTGGGGGCGATGCCCGTCAGCGTGCCGGTCTCGTGGTGGTATTGGAAGAACTGGCCGGTGCCGCAGTACGCGCTGCAATCCCAGGGGATGTACACGTAGGCGTTGGAGCCGTCGTGGAATGCGGTGGTTTCATCGAGTTCTTCCCAGACGTGCGGGAAGTCGGGCAGAGCCTGGCCGGAGGCTGCCACGGTGCCTGCTGCGACATCGAACCGGATGATGTTGCGTTCCTCGTAAAGGGGGCCGCCGGTGGTGCCGCCGAAGATGCTGGCCACGCCGTCGTGGTAGGCCACGCTGGTTCGGGCCCGTGGGTAGGGCAGCGCTGCGGACAAGACTTCAAGGGTGTCCGTGGCGGGGTCGTAGCGGACGATCTCGTCGAGCAGGGTGGAAAGGGTCGACGAGCCGCCAATGATGTAGGCGTGGCTTCCGTCCCAGAAGGCGCTGGTACCGGAACGGCCGCTGGGCAGCCGTGCATCCATGACATCCATGGAGCCGGTTGCGGGGTCGAAGCGGACAATTTCGTCATGGAAGGTCGGGGTGAGTCGTGCCCCGGAGATGCCGCCGAAGATGTAGGCGGCGTCGCCAGCCCACACGGCGCTGGTGTAGGCTCGCGGGCCGGGCAGGGCGGGGTTGGCGTCGGTCTCGGCGCTTGCTGGCGCGACCGGAATCTGGGCGGCGAGGATCGCAGCCAGCAGGAGGGCCAGGGCCGTCCGAATGCTGGCCGCCTGGTTCGCTCTGGGTCTTTTGGGTTTCATGGCTACCACCGGGTTTGAATCGGACGGGGAGAACATAAACGTGGGTGCGGCGGCAACAACGGCCGCATGGCGACCTCCAGTCCATGGCGCCGCCCGCTCGGCCGGCGGCTGCGGGTGCAAATGATTATGGCTCCGGCGGGCAGGCGGAGCGCGTGAGCCTGCCTCCGAAAGCGCCCCGTGGGGGGTCTCCATGAGCAACCCGCCACTCTGGCTTGCCACCTGCCGCAAGCAGCCCGACTTGTGGTTTGACGACGAACGCCTGCCGGAAGCCCTGGCCCGGGAGGGCGTTGAGGCGCGGCCCCAGGCTTGGCAGGACATCCCGGCCAGGGAGCCGGTGCTGGTTCGCACGCCGTGGGACTACGCCGAGCATTTGCCGGCGTTCCGGGCGTGGCTTCGGGACCGTGGGGGACTGACGATCAACCCCGCCCACCGGATGCTGTGGAACCTGGACAAGACCTACCTTCTGGAACTGGCCGCCGCCGGTCATGCGATTGTCCCGACCACGGTTCTTCCAGGCTTCGACGCCGCTGCCGTGGAGGCACTGCGCCAGAAAGCCGGCTGGGACGCGGCCATCGCCAAGCCCGTGGTGGGATGCGCAGCCGAGGGCCTGGTCCGGGTGGCCGACGGCCAGGTGCAAACGTTTGACTTGACGGGCAACACGTGGTCCGACCGAAAGTCGGCCCTGCCGCAGGGGCCTTGCCTGGTGCAACCGTTCCTGGCAGAGATTGCAGCCGGCGAGTGGTCGCTTTTCTACTTCGGCGGCGATTTTTCGCATGCGGCCCTCAAGGAGCCCGCCGACGACGACATCCGTGTGCAGGAAGAACACGGGGGCCGGACCCGGCCCGGAGAGCCCCCGGAGGCGGCTAGGTTGGCGGCGGATGCCATCGCGGCGACGGTGTCCGACTGCACGTACGCCCGCGTCGACGGCGTCATGGTGGGCGGACGGTTTCTCCTGATGGAACTGGAACTCATCGAGCCCGAGTTGTATTTCCGGTACGCGCCTGGCACGGAGGCGAACCTGGCGCGGGCCGTGGCTGGGCGGTTGGCCGCCGTGGCCAGGCAAGAGTAGCGCTCGCCGCGCCCTGACCGCGCACCGTGCACCGATGGCTGGCGGCGTCTGGCGGCCGCCAGCCGTGCCCGGCAGACAACTGATGCATTTGGGGACCGCCTGGGACGCGCGGCACCCCCTGGCGTGTCTCGGCGATGGCCCCAGGCGGCGCCCCGACGGGTGTATTAGGCTGTGATTCCCACACCGCAACCGTTATTGGAACCGGCGTCGGGGGTGAATCATGGACCCCCGAACCAGTCTTCGACGTCGTGTCGGCGACACCCCGCTCCTGCGCGCCCCCCACCTGGCCGCCAAGGTCGGGTTGCCCAACCTTCGCTTGAAGATGGAGGGAGCCAACCCCACGGGCACCCAGAAGGATCGCGTCGCGAGGCTGGAGGCCGGCGCAGCCGTCGCCGAGGGCGCCAACGGCCTCACCGTCGCTTCATGTGGCAATTTCGGCGTCGCCATGGCCCACGCCTGCCACGTCCACGGGGTCCCCTGCCATGTCTTCGTGCCCGAGGACTTCCGCGGCGAGCGCATTGATACCATGGAGGGCCTTGGCGCAGATGTCCACCGCGTACCCGGCCAATACGAGGACGCAGTGGTCGCCAGCCGCAAGTACGCATCCCAGGAAAGCCTGTACGATGCCAACCCCGGCGGCGTCAACACGCTGCGGACCCTGGCTGGCTACTCCCGCATCGCCGAGGAGATCGTGGCCGGCCTCGGCTCCACCCCGGCAGCCGTTGGCGCGCCCATCGGCAATGGCTCCACGCTGGCCGGAGTCCACCTGGGCTTCCACACTGCTTGGGCGCAAGAGCGCGCCCGGACGGTGCCCAAGATTTTCGGCGGCTCCAGCAGCGGCAACAACCCTGTTCCCGCCGCCGTCGCCCGCGGCCAGGATCGCATCTCACCCCTGGACCCGCGCGCCGTGGTCGAGACCCACGTGAACGAACCCCTGGTGAACTGGGACGCCCTGGATGGAACCGCGTGCGTCACCGCCATCCTCGATTCACGGGGCCACGCCTATGGCTTCGAGGACGACGAACTGATGGAACTCCACGCCGCCCTCCTGGAGGATGGCATCGAGGCCCACCCGGCCAGTCTGGCCGCCGTGGCCGCCCTGGCTGCCGCGCTGGCAGAGGGCCGCATCAAGGGCGATGATGTGGTGGTCGCCGTCATGACCTCCGGCCGCCCCCAGGTGACCGTCGAACGCATCGCGCGCCCCGAAGATCTGCCCGCCATGCTGGTTGAGTTGAAGGAGTGGCTTGGCCGCTTTGGGGACCCCCTCAACGAAATGGACGAGGCTGTTCAGGCTGCCTTCGAACGCGGCGTCGTGCTGGAGGCCCGCGACAAGAAGGAACGTCTCGGTTACACGATTCTCACCCCGATGGAATTGGATGTGTTCTTCCCCAAGTTCCACCTCAGTTACATCGCCGTCTCCCCGGCCGCGCGCGGAAGGGGCGTCGGTACGCTCCTGATCGAGGAAGCCATCCGGGCCACGGAAGGTTGCCTCAGCCTTCACGTGGAGACCGACAACCACAGCGCCATCCGCCTGTACGAGAAGTTCGGCTTCGAGCGCAAGTACTACCGGATGCTGTACAAGGGGTCCCTCACCCCTGGCGTGGATCCGGCTGCGGGAAGCGGCTGGCGTGCCCTCGCCGAGGACGAGGAGAGCCCGTCGGGGGATGCGGACTCGCAGCCCGAGCCCCGGCTCGTGGCAAGCAAGAATTCCTAGCCCAGAACCAGCACGCTTCAGCCCGGGGTCGATCTGCGCGGCTGCTTCATGTAAAGCCCGCGCCGGATGCGGGGTACACAAGCCATGAGTACCGCAATGCGGGTCAATTCGGTGCGGTCCATGAGGCCATCTGTCAGGAATCCGATGGCTCCGGTGGTTCCACCGATGCGGGGATCGCTGGCGACGGGGCCAATGATGTCGGAGACCATTTCGCCAGCCAGGGCGCGATCGGTGACCCAGCCCGGGTACTGGAACGCGGGGCCCCAGCCGTCGGTCTGGTGGCCGGATCGATCCAGCACCACGCACGCCTGGGCTTCATACCACGCGGTCTCTTCGGGGTCCCTCGACAGGCCTGCCTCGACACCGATGGCGTAGTCGGCCTCGGGCCAGGCGGCCAGGGCTGCTGCTGCCCGCTGGCGTGCTCCTCGTAGCGTTTCGTCGTCGCGGGGTTGTTCCGGCACACCGCTGGCCACGTCGTAGGCCTGCACCGCCACCGGAGTTCCCAGGATGCGCGCCATCTCTGACTCCACGGCGGCAACCTTGACGGGATTGGCCGACCCCACGGATACGCGAACGGGGGTCAGGCGCCGCCCCTCGGCATCCACGTCGCCGGCATGCACTCGCGTGGCGCTCACGGGCAGGAGGTCTGCGCCCAGTAGGGGTGGCACGACGACCACATCCAGGGCCGCGAGCCCGGCTGCCCGGCGGGTGCGGTTGATGCGCTCGGCGCCCCGGCTGGTTTCGTAGCTCACCACGATACGGTCGTAGTCGCCGGTGGCCGCCGGCCCTGCCGCGTCGGTGAGGGGCCGCACGAAGAGACGACCCTTGTAGCCGGCGCCGCGCAGGAATTCCTCGACCCGCTTGGCCCGCTCGGGCCAACTGGCCACATCCCGGCCGGGTCGGGCCGCCAGGTCGCCATCGGTGA
Source organism: Thermoplasmatota archaeon (assembly GCA_041600695.1). Lineage (GTDB taxonomy): Archaea > Thermoplasmatota > E2 > JACPAO01 > JAHFTW01 > JBFJVP01. The sequence continues at coordinate 9,960 of JBFIJP010000091.1, forward strand.
CACCGACGAACAACTCGTCGGCGCCGTCCATGGCGGTTTCCAGCAGGCTCCGGTGGCCGGCGTGGAAGGGATCGAACGTGCCTCCGAGGCAGACTCGCATCGGGCGCGGGAGCGGGGGCGACGTTAAGGAGGCGGCGGCACCCGGGGCATGGTTTAGGGAAGGGGGTTGACGGGGGTGCTGACGGGTCGGGAACGCATCGGCGGCGAGTCGGATCGGCGCCGTTACGGCAGGTCGCCGCCGCTGATGGCGATGCAGCCGGGCGAGTGACAGGAAGCGGTGCCGGTGCCGCTGATGGCCAGGTTCTCGGCGTAGGCACTACCGGTGCCGCTGACGGCGTACACGCCCTCGGCGCTGCCGATCAGGCTAACGGCCATGAGATAGGCGTTGTAGGAGTGGCCTGTGCCGCTGACGGTGACGCCGTAGTAGGCCACGGCGTCGCCGAAAACGCTCAGGGCGACGATCTCGCCGTTGGCATCGTCGAAGACGCTGACTGGGCCGGCCGACACGGGGGCCGCCAGCCACAGGCCAAGCAGGAGGATCGCCAGGGAGGCGGTCGAGCGCAGGGTTGTAGGGTTGGCAAACATGGGGCTTACCTCGTGGAGCTTGTGCAGGGCACAGGTTTACACTGCGGGAGCTTGCTCCACCAATATAATTTCCGGGGCCGAGGTAACCATGGGGCCCCGTCATGGCGTTGCGCCCAGACCACGTTTGGGGGCCTCGAAGGGGGCCCGGGGAACTGCCACGCACAAGGGCGAATGGGGAAACGGCTGTAGGCAAAGGCCGGGGCGCGGACCGGTCCGCGCCCCGGTTGGCGTTCGTCGATGGACGCCTCGCGAATCAGGCGGGCAGGGGTTCGCCATCCACCAGGGCGAACGGCGCCGTCGTCGTACTGCCCGCGTAAGGCGCGGCACCCGCGTAACGGGCCTCGTAGCCGGAATCCAGGGCCACAAGCACCTGCTCCAGAACGCCGCCACACGAAGCGACGCCGGATGCGTCCGTCGTGGCGCTGCAAACCGGGGCATCGCCGCCGGCCCAGAACTCGACCAGTTGGCCGGCGATGGGCTCGCCCGTCATGTCGTTTGTCAGCCGGGCCCATAGGTCTGGCGCGTACAGAGTCACGTCCGGGGCCGCCGTATCGATGTCCGCGGCGGCCGGCCGGGCCTCGATCGTGGTCGGGCAGCCGTTGCAGATGACCACCGGGCGATCCAGGTCGAGCTCGATTCGCTGCGGCGCGGCCGGATCGCCTGCCACCAGTTGCCACGAGTCGATGCCGGTCCAGCGAACGCCGATGGTCACCAGGAACGGCTCGTCGAAGGCACCGCGGAACGCACCGCCATCGGTGCAGCAGTGCCCCCACTGCCAGTCCAGCACGCTCGGCGGGTTGGAGCCGGGCGACTGCCAGTCGTCGCTTGCGGGCGCGACGAACGGAACGGCATCGTCGCGGACGACCCAATCCCCATCGGGCAGGCCCCGGAACGTCACGATGGCGCGGCCGCCGCCGCCGTTCTGATCGTCGTGGAGCATGACCAGACTGAGCCCTTCAGGGCCCTCCCAGAAGAACAGCAGGCTGGTGTCGGTCTGCTCCAGACCCGTGTTGGAGCTGACGGAGCGAGCGCCATCGTAGTCGTAGAACGCCTCGATCGATTCGCCGTTGGCCATGGGTGGCGCGGCCAGCACGCTTTGGCCATCCTGGATGACCAGGAAACCGGCCGTGCTCGCTTCCGGTGCGGGGTCCGAGGAGGCAGTCGTCAGGTTGAGCGCCAGGAGCGCTACTGCGGTACAAATCAGTGTTTTCTTCATGGTTATTCCTCCGTTTGGAAAAGCAGGAGAGAGAGGCCGTCAAGGGCGCCCCAGCAGCAGAGCTGCTTCCTAAGGCAGGCTCGGCAGCATGTGCCAGTCCTCGGCCTGGCCGTAGTCGTTGCGACCCCAGCACTCGACGTCACCGCCTTCCAGGAGCGCGCACGAGTGGTAGCCGCCGGCCTCAACGGCGACGGCGGGGCCAGCGAAGTCAGCCGCCTGGCCGAACGTGTTGCTGCCGTGGCAACTCACCCGGCCATCGACATGGACCAAGCAATAATGGTGGAGGCCAGCGGAAATCGCGATGGCGTCACCACCTTCGTAGTTCGCCGCGCGGCTGGAACACTCGACGTTACCGGTGTTCAGGAGCACGCACGTGAACCAGTCGCCAGCGGCGACCGCCACGGCGTCGCCGCCCGTGTAGTCGATGACATGGCCCTCTCGGGCGGCGGCGACAGGAGTGCTGCCCCAGCAGTGGACGTTGCCGCCGGTCA
>JBFIJP010000092.1:0-12075 GCA_041600695.1 Thermoplasmatota archaeon
GCCGGTCGCGTGGGCGCGGTCGCGGTGGAAGTAGCGGCCGGCGAGGTGCGCGCCGGTGTTGCCTTCGAACGTGACCGTTTCGTGGGGCAGGTGGCTGGGGACGTTCCAGGGGCCGCCGTTGCGGTCGCGGTCGAACAGGAGGCGAACGGCGGCGCCCACGAGGCGGCGTTCCAGCATCGTCGGTGGTTTACGGTTCAAAGCTGCTTCACCAAGTAAAGTCTATGTCTGATGCGCATCATAAGGGGGGTAGGCGCAAGCCGAACAGGTGCTGCACGTGACCAAAGCCACTGTCGCCATGGAAAGCGACCTCCCCGCGCTCGCCCGGGCCCTCGCCCCCGCGGATTGCCCCATGCTCGACCAGGCCACCCTCGACCAGTTCGAGGTCTGCCGCCGCGAGGCAGGCCAGTTCAGCCTCGGCATCCTTGAGTTCCTCGACGGCCGCAGCCCCCAGGAGCAGGCCGCCTGGCTCACCACCAGCGTGCAGGCCAGCCGCGACTTGTTCAGCCCCTGGACCATGGAGCTCCTGTTCGTCCTGGCGACCCTGGGGCGCGCCCGCTTCACGCAAATGCACGACCTGCTGGGCCTCAGCACGCGCACCCTATCCAACAAACTCAAGGGGCTGCGCGCTGCCGGCCTCATCGAGCGGGAAGTCTACGACGAACAACCCGTTCGCATCGAATACTTCCCCACCAAGCACGGCCGCCTCACGGCCGCCTTGGCGAGCCCCCTCTTCGCGCACGTGAACCTGGAGACCCTGCGGCGTGCGCCGGCACCGGGCCCCACCGACCCGGCAGGCCCCCGGGTGCAAGGGCCCTAGTAGGCGCCTCCGAAGCCTCTGTCACTGCAAGCTGACGCCCGCCTCGCGCACCGCACCCCGCAGCGCCCCCTCGCGCACCAGGTCCGAGAGTGCCGCCACATCGTCGGACAGAACCCGATCGCCGGCGAGGCGGGGTACCGACTGACGGATCCGGTCGTGCGCCGCCTGGCTTCCAATCCCGGCGCGAAGGCCTTCGTCGTGTTTGAAATCCAGCGCCTGCGCCGCGCAAAGGGCCTCGATGGCGATGACGTTTCGAACGTTCTCCAGCACCTGGCCAAGCTTGAGGGCACTCACGCTGCCCATGGACACATGGTCCTCCTGCCCAGCGCTGGTGGGAATGGAGTCGACGCTGCCGGGGTGGGCGTAGACCTTGTTCTCCGACACCAGGGCCGCGGCCACGTATTGCGCAATCATGAATCCTGAGTTGAGGCCGCCCGAATCCACCAGGAACGGCTTCAGCCCTTCTGACAGGTCAGGATTGACCATCCGCTCCACGCGGCGCTCGGCCATGCTGCCTACCTCGGCCAGAGCGATGGCGAGGAAATCCAGTTCGAAGGCAATGGGTTCGCCGTGGAAGTTGCCTTGACTCACGATCTCTCCGTCGGGAAAGACGAGGGGGTTGTCGGTGACGCTGTTGATCTCGATGGAGATGGTGGCGCGGGCGCGCTCCACCACATCCCGGCACGCGCCCAACACCTGGGGCAGGCAGCGCAGAGAATAGGCGTCCTGGACGCGACTGCACCCCTCGTGGCTGTGGACGATCTGCGAGTCATCCGTCAGGGCCAGCAGGTTGGCTGCCACGATGCCCTGGCCGGGATGGGGCCGTTGTTCATGGATGCGGGCCGAAAAGGGGCGAACACTACCCATGAGCGACTCCAGGGCCATGGCCGCCGAAACCTGCGCGTCGAGCAAGAGGCCGGTCGCGTCGTGGACCACCAGCGCCCCCACGCCGCTCATGAGTTGGGTCCCGTTGATGAGTGCCAGGCCCTCCTTTGCCTCCAGATGGATCGGTTCGAGGCCCAGGCGCTGGTGCAGTTCATCTGCGCCGAGCGTTTCCCCTCTCCAGTTGACCCGTCCGAGACCGATCAGGGGAAGCGCCATGTGGGCCAGGGGTGCCAGATCGCCGCTGGCGCCGACGCTTCCACGGGAAGGTACCACCGGTGTCACGCCGGCGTTCAGGAACAACACCAGCCGCTCGATGAGTCCACGCCGGATGCCAGAGAAACCCTTGACCAGGGTGTTGACTCGAATCACCATCATGGCCCGGACCACCTCCTCGGGCAGGGGCGCCCCCACGCCCACGGCGTGACTCATCAGCAGGTTGCGCTGGAGCTCTCGCACCTGCCCTGCCTCGATCTTGACATGAGCGAACTCTCCGAAACCTGTCGTGATCCCGTAGGCAACCTCGCCCCGTTCAAGAAGGTCATCGACCACCTGGCGGCTGGCCGCCACCGCGTCCCAGGCCTGGTCCGAGACGCTCACGGGTGCCGCCTGGCGGGCGACGGCCGCCACCGCTCCAATGGTAAGGTTGCTGCCGTCGAGGACCACGGGTTGGGGAGCCACGGCGCGGCCCATCCGGAACGGACTGTTCAGCCTTGCGCGCCCAGGCGGCACCCGCGTTGGCGCCGTCCACGGCATGCTCCGCCTTCGTCCGCTTTTCGTTAGCGTCAAGCACCCATGCTCCGGTGCCCCTTCCATGGTGGGACCCAGCCTCTGGCCTCAGGTCGTACACGTTGCCAGCCAGGGGGAGGCCCACGCCAGCGAAGCCGGCGAGGCCGCGGGCGTCGCAGCTACCGTGTTTCTGGTTGTTACGCTGATGGCCAGCGCCTGGAACCTGGTGCGTCGACGATGGATCGTGCCACGGCTGCGGGGGCGTCCGGCGGCCCGGGTGATGGGCATCATCCACCGCGAGGTCTTTCCAACCGTGCATGGCCTGGCGGGCGCGCTTGCGCTTGTGGTGGGCATCTGGCATGGCGTGATGGAAAAGGATCACTGGATGCTCTGGGCCGCCGTCGCCGTGATGGGGCTCGTTTCCGTCGGTGGCCTCGTCCTCCAGTTTAGGTGGGCCTCCGTCAACACCCGCCGTCGCATTTTCGTGCTGCACTCCCAGCAGGTCATGACCGTCCTCCTCGTCGCCCTGCTGGTGGCTGGGCACATGCTGGTGTAGGCCACGGGCCGCGCCGGCACGATCGTCAAGAGCATTCGCCCCTGTCCAAACCGTGATACCACTTCGCCGCCAACAGGCGTGTTATGGCCACCAGCAAGGAACTGGCAAAGTTCGCGGCCGGCGCCTGCACATGGGAGGCAGCCCTCCATGCAACGCTTCTGGCAACCCGGTCGTCGCCGACCATTTTGGGCCTCACCCTGACGCCCCGGATCAACCTGATCCAACTCGTTGCCGCGGGCCTCAGTGCGCTGGTCTTCGCCTGGTATGGATGGCGACGGCCCGCGCTTGTCAAGGCCAAACACAAGCACGATTACGAATCGGTCATCTAGAACGCCGACGCGGGAACCACTTGGGCCAAACGGGCCCTGGTTCCGTGTTGGGCCCCCGGATGCGGGTCCTCCCTCCGGGTTAGCGGCCGCGGCCGGGCAACATCTCGAAATGAGGTGTAATCCGGATTGCATCTGGGAAAAGGCGGAAAAAGGGCCGCGGGGACCGTACGGCCCCGCGCGGCGACCCTCAGCCTACGGACGTCCCTTCTTCAGGCGCCCGCTCGCGGCTCCCTTGGAAGGCCGACTGCCTGCGGCACCGATGTCACGGCGGGTGCTGCTTGCGGCCTCCCTGGCGCTGCGTCCTGCTGCGGCGCCCTTGGCGCCCGTTCCGGCCGCCTTGGCGGCTGCCTTGCTGGGGCGGCTGCCCGGGACCACGGCCAGTTCGGCTTGAATGGTCCGCTGGGTTGCCGGCTCGGCTTTGAGGTGGGTGAATCCCAATGCGGGGCCAAAGTACGTGGCATCCATGTTGTCAAGGGCTCTTCGCACCTCAGGCGATCTGGGCTCGCCGTAAACTTCCAGGGACCGAAGCTTGGACGCCTCCAGCAGCCGGGGCAGGTGGCTGGTCACGATTTCGCCGTTCAGGTGGTCAAGAATCCCTTGCGGGTTGGTGAACGCCTGCTGAATGACGCACTCTCTGCCGCGGTCGTCCATGAACCAGCGGTAGTCGAGCGTGCCCGGCTCCTTGTCCTTGGCGATCTGGACGCACTGCTGTGCGACCCGCTTGAACTCTTCAACGCGCCCGGGTCGAATCCTGAAGCGGGCCGTGTATTGAATGGTGTTCTCTGGCATGGCTTTCATCTCCCTCGATGGCCCATGCACCAGCCGATGGTGGGAGGCTGGCCATGCGCCTGACGTTTCTCAACGCCAATCCGCTCATCTGGCAGTCCCCGTCCTTAACGTGCCCAGACAACGCCGCCCAAGGGCCGCTGCGCCCGCAGGGCGCGGGCCCGCAGGGAAGCGAAACGACCAAGAACCATGGTTCGCCGCGACGGCGCCCAGCGGTTCCCGGGCAGGCCCACACAGGCGTGGGCTAGCGGACGGGTCGGCGGGTGGACGCAACGGGGGACCGCAGGGGGCCGCCACGCCCCTAGGTGCTTTGGTCCGCCCGAAGCCCGCCGCCACAGGCCCAGGCCCCCGCCACGCCTCGGGGTGCCTTGGTCCGCTCGACGCCCGCCGCCACAGGCCCAGGCCCCCGCCACGCCTCGGGGTGCCTTGGTCCGCTCGACGCCCGGCGCCACAGGCCCAGGCGCCCGCCATGTTCAAGGGGCCGCCCCGGCTGGCCCGCCATCATGCACTCATCGACCGTTCCCGCCTTCCATCCGGTGGCGCTCCGGCAGGGCGCCTGATGGCCATCCTGATCGAGGTCCAGGGCCTGGCCAAGGGCTACAGCAAAATCCTGTTCGAGGACGCGTCGTTCCAGATCGACACCGGCGACCGGGTGGCGCTGGTTGGCCCCAATGGCGCCGGCAAGACCACGCTTCTGCGGCTGCTGGCCAGCCGCGAGGCCGCCGACGACGGCACCATCCGCGTGGCGCCAGCCAACATCCATTGGTTCGATCAGCACCCGAAGGTGCCCGCGGGCGCCAAGGTCTCCGACCTGTTGGGAGCAGCCAAGCCCACACCCCCCGCCCTGGCGGCGGAGCACGCGGAACTGGAAGCCCGCATTGCCGACCCCGCCCTCTACGAGCAACCCGGCTACGAGGCGGTCTTGGAGCGCTACGCCGAACTGGAACGGCAGATCGCCGTGGCCACCCGGCCGTCGGCCGACGCGGCAGCAATGGAGGTGCTGCGGGAATTGGGCTTCGGTCCCGAGGACATGAACCGCCCTGGCTCAGCGCTCTCCGGCGGCGAACGCACACGACTCTTCCTAGCCAGGACGCTGGCGGCAGCGCGCCCCGGCGACCTCGTGGTTCTCGACGAGCCCACCAACCACCTAGACGTCGGCGCCATCGAGTGGCTCGAAGACTGGATCAATGCCTTCGACGGGACGGTCCTGGTGGTCGCGCACGACCGCCTCTTCCTCGACAACGTGGCGACCCGCGTGTTCGAAGTGGCAGGCAAACGCATCACCTGCTACCAGGGCAACTACGAAGATTACGTTGCAGCCCGCGACGAAGATGTGGATCGGCAGCGCCGCGAGCACGCCAAGGCCCAGGAGCGCGTCGAGGCGGTCAAGGGCACGATCCAGCAATTCCGGCACCAGAAGCGCTTCGACGGCCAGTACGCCAGTCGCATGAAGGCCCTGGACAAGTACAAGCTCGCCCTCGACCGCACCCCAGACCCGGTGCTGGAGAAACTGGGCTTCGGCCTCCACTTTGACGCGGTAGCCAAAAGTAGCCACGAGATGGTCCGGCTCGCCGGCGTCACCAAGGCCTTCGGGGATAACCCGATTCTCGCCGGGGCCGACCTGGAGATCCGAAAGGGCGACCGCATCGGACTCGTAGGCGCCAACGGCACCGGCAAATCCACGCTCCTGAAGCTCATCACCGGAAAACTTCCCAAGGACGCCGGCACCATCCACGCCAGCCCCGGCGTGAAGGGCATCATCGTCGACCAGGAGCACGACGACCTGCAAGCCAACCGCACCCTCCACGACGAGGTGCTCGACGCCCGCCCCGGCCTGGAGGAGCGGGACGTCAAGGCACTCATCGGACGCTTCAGTTTCAACCCGACCCTCGACCTCAAACGCACCGTCTCGACCCTGTCCGGCGGCGAGCGGCAACGCATGCTGCTGCTCAAATCCATCCTTCGCCCCAGCAACTTGCTCATCCTTGACGAGCCGACAAACCACTTGGATCTGTGGGCCAAGGACACTGTCATCGGCGCCCTCAACGCCTACCCCGGCACACTCCTGATCGTCAGCCACGACCGGTTCCTGCTGGACTCCGTCACAAACACCACCGCCGTTCTGGACGATGGCAAGATACACGTCTACCAGGGAACCTTCAGCGAAACCCGCGATTTGCACGCCAAGAAGGAAGCCGTCAAAACCGTCCAGAAATACATCGTTCGCAAGAAGTTCACGGACTGGACCACGGAAGTCCGCTACCGACGCGACGAAGAATACGAGATCACCGATGCCGTTGTCGCCGGCAGCATGACCCTGCGCAACGCGCTGGCGCAGGGATGGCTGGAGAAAGTCGGGTAGCTCGGCGCCGTCATTTCCCTCATCCTCCCTGATTCGTCACGCAGGCGGTGTATGCTGCCGGACCGACCAGAGGAGAACCAGGAAGGCCACCAGCGTAATCCCGGCTTCAACGGTCTCGGCAACACCCAGGCTTGCCCCAAACAAGAAAAAGGCAACGCCCTCGGCCAGCACGGCAACGACCATCAGGGCAATGGCGGACGCCAACATCAAGAGGGAACGGCTCCGGTGCTTGTGGTAGGCCTGGGCCGTAAAAACCAGGAAGATGGTTCCTACCACCACGGTGGCGCCACGCAGGATGGCGAGGGGAATGATCACGTCCGTCATTTGCGTTCCTCCATTTGTTTCCACAGACCATGCAGGCGTTCACTCATGGTGCGCTCGGCCCTCCAGCGCACCTGAAACCCATCGCCCGTCATGAAAAGTGCTACCCATTCCAGCGGACACCGATAAAGATCGTACGGTTTGCCTGTCGCCGTCTTGGCACTGCGCTCCACCAGCAACAGGCCCTGGGCCGTGAGCCGCTTCACATGCCGGTAAACCGTCACCACCGGAAGCCCGGTTGACGCGCTGATGTCCTTGGCGGAGGAGGCGCGGCCGATGCACGCCTGCAAAACCATCGACGCGCTCCTGTCCTGGAGTGCCGAGCGGACATCAGCTTCATCAAATGGCACGGGCGTCCTGTTTTGACCAGGAGCTTCTTCCCCATAGTTTCTTCGTAACATTTTCCCCTATCGCATAAGTCCTGGAATCGATCCTGAAACCACACTTTCGAGCTTGGTTTCATGCGTGAAACGATGCACCACGCCTCAAATACAACCGTGAGTAAGGAGGGTTTGTGCAACACATACCGGTTCGTGTACAACGCGCCGGATCGAATCCGTTCATGTGTTTTGCCTGAGTCATCGGAGGGACCGCATGGTGCCAAAGACAAGCGGGCTGTCGCCCCAGCAACGGGGACGAGCCGACGCCCCGGAATTGGGCGCCAAGACGCCCTTGAAGCCGGACGTGCAGACGAACCACGCCAGGAGCGGGGACCGTTTGCCTCCGCAACGTGCCACGCCACGCACCCGAGGCCGTGTTGTTACGAATGGATGGCAGGCCCGGTTGCTGAGGGTGGTGGGTGCGGTGGGTTCCGTCCTCAGGTTGTTCAGCTTCTCGCTCCTCCTGCCCGTGGTCATTGCCCTAATCTACGATGCTCAAACCTTGTCCGTTGGCCCGACCAGGCTCGCCCCGGGCGTTCTCGTTTTCCTGGGCTGCTTTGTGCTGGCTTTCTCGGCAGGGTGGGCAATGGCATGGTGCGCCAGGCGGCCCGAGTCCAGCCAACTGCGAGACCCTGAAGCGTACCTGACGGTGGGCGTGGGATGGCTGGTTTTATGCCTCGTTTCCATGCTGCCGTTCATCATGCTGGGCGTGCTTCGTGATCCAGTGGATGCCTTCTTCGAAACCATGAGTGGATTGACCACCACCGGAGCCACCGTCATTGCTGGCGAACTGGAGGCAGTCCCAAAATCCCTGATGGTTTGGCGGGCCCAACTCCAGTTCATTGGCGGCATGGGAATCATCGTATTGTCGGTGGCACTTCTTGCTAGGCTCACGCAGGGTGGCATGCAACTCCTCCAAGCCGAAGCACCAGGTCCTGCGGTGCACCGAATCAAACCCCGTCTGGCCCAGACCGCCCGCCTCCTGTGGACCGTGTACGCATCGTTGGCCGGAGTCCTGTTTGTCATTCTCATGGGAGTGCTGGCGCGACACGGATTCACCTTCAAACAAACGGTTTACGAAGCCATCATCCTTACCTTCACCACCATTTCCACGGGCGGTTTTGGAGCACACGGCGAAAGCATCGCATACTTCCATGACAGCCTTCTCGAAGCCCTCCTTATTGTCTTCATGCTCATTTCCGGCATGAATTACACACTGCACTATTACGCGGTAAGGGGCAGGCCTTCCAAACTGCTTCGCGATCCGGAATCGCGGTTCTTCCTGGGGACTTTCCTCGTCGTTACGTTGACTGTGACGGCCCTCCTCGTCCGGAGCGGCCAGGCGGCGGGAAACGGGCTGCGCGACGCCGCATTCACGTCGGCCAGCCTGATCACGAGCACCGGTTTCACGACAGCCGATTTTGACCTGTGGCCTGCTGCTGGCAAATTGCTCCTACTGCTCTTGATGGTGACCGGAGCGACGGCCGGCAGCACCGGAGGCGGCGTCAAGCACATCCGCGTTTTGCTGATGTTCCAATTGCTTAGAAGACAGATGCGGCGGGCGCTTCACCCGCGGGCAGTGATTCCCGTGAAGCTTGGAAACCGCACGATTGAGCAGAATACCATCCTGACGATGAGCGCCTTTTTGCTGGCCTTCGTGACCGTCTGGATTCTTGGTTCCATTCTGCTGCTGGTCTTTGATCCGGCCTTCGACAGCATGGTCGATGCCATGGGTGCTAGCGTGTCGGCCTTGAGCAACATGGGTCCCGGATTCGGCGTCGTCGGCCCCACCCTGAATTATGCTGGCATTACAGCTTTCAGCAAGATCCTGCTTGCGATGGAAATGTGGTTTGGGCGATTGGAGATTTTCGCGGCCCTCGTCGTTTTCACTCCGGCCTCGTGGCGGCCGTGAAAGGCAGTGGCGCGAGTGTTCCGGGGCGTTTGGGGTTCAACCCGGCCTCCCGTTGCCAGGTCGGGGCGTGGATGCACTTGTGGTGCGATCTTTTCCTAAGGCTGTGGCTGAGGGATGCGGACGGCCGGATTCGAACCGACGAAGCACTTAGCCCCCGATCTTAAGTCGGGTCCCTTTGGCCGCTCGGGTACGTCCGCGCGTGGAGGCGTGTGAAGGCTGCACGGGACTGCGTGTTGGCGGGGCAGGTCCGTGATCGCGTGCTCTGCTTGCTGGTGAACACTGACGGCGGCCCGACGGCTGACCGCCTGCGCCTGGGTGGCTCCTCGGCGCATTGACCGGGCGCGGTTTGACGACCTCTGGAGCGCTTCAAGGCGCTTGCCCTTCCCGGCCGCTGGGGCTCCCGCCCGTGGCCGCGGCTTCGAAACGGTTATCTGGGGTACCCAAGTCGCCCGCTTTAACCAACTGCCGTGGTAGCTCAGTTGGTGGAGCATCGGACTGTTAATCCGACGGTCGCCGGTTCGAGTCCGGTCCACGGCGCTTTTCTGCACTTTGCCGCTTTTGGCGCGCTGGCCTTGTCGGCCGGCTGCGCGCGGCGTCGGCACCCGGTCGGTCTGCGTGGCAGACCGGCCCTAGCTCGGGGGAGTCCCGTCGGGGGCGGAGCCCCCGGGGTTTGCGGCGCTTTTCTGCACTTTGCCGCTTTTGGCGCGCTGGCCTTGTCGGCCGGCTGCGCGCGGCGTCGGCACCCGGTCTGTCTGCGTAGCTGACCGGCCGTATCTTGGCGGTCCCGGGAGCGAAGGAGCGCGCCAGGTCGGTCTGCGTAGCTGACCGGGCCCTAGCTCGGCGGGCCTTGCAGCGAAAGAGTGCGCCCGTGTGAGCTGGGCTGGTCGGCGGCAGTTTCACCCGACTCCCGCAAACTGACATGCCGCGGTGGCTGCCATGACCGCCCGTGCCCTTCGCCGTCGTCGCTTGCAGCCGCTGCCGCCAGGCCTGGACCGTGGATTTGCGAAGCAAGACCTCCCGATGCCCCGGTTGTCAAACCGCCGTGGATCTGGATCGCCGACGACGGCTGTGGGAGGGAGACGACGCCCGCGATGCCCAGGCCGCCGCCGGGCGGGTGCGGTTGGAACTGGCCGCCGGCCAAGCGGCTCCTGCCCAGCAGGCCCTGCTAGAAGAGATGGCATTGCCCCAGGCGCCCCGCCATGATTCTCCCGTGGATGAGGCGGCCGCTCGGGCGAGGGCCGTGACGAACAAGTCCCAGCGCGCTGACGCCGTGGCGCTGTGGCTGACCCGACTCCAGGGTCAGGCCAGCCATGACGACTACCTGGGGGCCCTCAGCCAAGCTGGCCTTGAGCGGACCCGCGCGGAGAAGGAGATTGTCCGGATGCTGGCGTGCGATGTTGTGTACGAGCCCCGGGCGGGGTACTACCAGGCGCTGGGCGCCTAGCGGTCCTTTGCCTTGTCGTCGCCAGAGGGGGTCTCCGGCTCCGCATCGCCTTCGGGGAGGTGGGCTGCATCTGGACTCGGGGTGGGGGCGTCGGCGTCCCGGACCTGCACCATGTCACCGTCCAGTCGGACCAGCGAGCCCTTCACGTCCGCCATGGCGGCCGGACCGGCGTCGCTCGTCGTGGCGCCGGTTTCCTTGGCTGCGTCGGCGGACCACTGGGGCTTGGCCTTGGCGGCCGTGCCGAGGCGTTGCTGGCGGCGGCGGTCGCGGCGCACCTGGTCACGGATTTCGGGGGGTACCACGTTTTCCAGAATCCTGTTGATGGTGATGGCCACCAGGGTTGACCCGTAGATCACGGAGGCCACGGCAGGAAAGAGCGCAACGCCGGAGCCGCCGGTGGGCCACAGCCAGTACATTCCCAGGATGGGCATCTGGAGGAGGGCGCCGATGGCCAGGGCGTACCACAGGCGTCCCTGGGACGTGTAGTAGCCCACCCAAACGCCTGTTGCGCCGTGGGCGAAGGCGGCGCCCATGGGCAGCATGGCAATGAGCAGGAACGCTTGCAACCACTCGCCGTCAATAGAGCGGGTCAGCAGGCCTGACTGTTCGAGGTTGAGGGCCACGAAGAGCAAGCCCAGGATGGCGCCCATGCCCAGTCCGAGGGCCGCGCCGTAGTAGGGCGTGTCTCGCCGGGTTCGGTATCCACGGCTGCCCAGGACGACGACCTTGGCGGCGGTCTCCAGGACCGAGTATCCGAAGACGTACATGATGAACGCCGTGCCCACGCCGGCGGCGGCCTGGAAGGAGGGCCTGTCGAAGCCGAAGACGAGGGTCTCCAGTGCCATGATGAACAAGCCGCCGAAGAAGCCGACGATGAGCGAAAAGAACACCCGTGCGTCGTCGAAGTAGTCTTCGTAGCGCTTGAGGAGGTACCACAGCATCGCCATCGAAGGCACGATGGTGACCAGGGATGCGACGAAGGTGGGGGAGACCACGGCCGGGCCGACGCGGGCGGCGTAAAAAACCGTCCGGCCGACCCCTTGTCCGCGGCGGTGCTCTCGCCAGCGGCTACTGCGGGCAGATGCGTTGCACCGTCACCACCACGCTCTGGGCGGCCGAGCCTCCTTCCGAGTCGGTCACGCGTAGCTGGATGGTGTGGGCCTGCGATGCCCCGCACGCGTCGGGGACCCCAAGTCGCACGCCGGTCACGCTGGCGCCGGTGCCCGCCGCGACCGGGCCGCTGGAGCCAGTTTGCACCGTCCACATCAGCGCCGAACCGGTGAGCGTTCCATCTTCGGTGTCGCTGCCGGTGCCGGCCAGGTTGACCAGCGTGTAGGGTCCGGCCGCGTCCTGCTGGTCGGCAACACGGTTGCCCGCCGTCGGGCTGGTGATGCTTGCCGTGGGGGCCGCGTTGGTCGCCTGCACCGCGATGGTGATGCTCCGGGATGCAGTGCATTCCCCGCTGGAAGCGCTGAGGGTGATGCGGTGCACGCCCGGCTGGAGGGTCACCTGCGCGCTTAGGCCGCGGGCCAGTTCGCCCTGGAGGCTGCTGGTCCA
>JBFIJP010000093.1:0-12038 GCA_041600695.1 Thermoplasmatota archaeon
CGAGCGCAGCGAGTTATTCCGGTACAGCCGCGCGAAGCATGGAGGTACGTGCATGACCCTACGAATCTTGGTGCCTGTCACGGGCGCCTTCCACGGCAGGCTGCGCGTGCGACGCAGTTCCGGAACCCTCGACACCGAAGGCCTCGACCGCATCCTTAGCGAGCCCAGCGTTCGCGCCATCAGTCTGGCGAAGCAATTGAAGAGCCAGGGCGCAGAACTCATTGCGGTTCACGTAGCCAAGGGCGGCGGCGAAGAGGTGCTGCGCGAAGCGATGGCGCATGGCTTGGACCAGGGTATTCTGGTGACCGGCGCCGAGCGCTACGAGTCCGACGCTTCGACGCGTGCAGCCACCATCGCCGATGTCTACCGCCAGCACGGGCCGTTTGACGCTGTGATTGGCACGGCTCGCAGCGAATTCGCTGGCTTCAGCGGCGCGTTGGCGGCAGTCGCGGGTCACCTGGATCTGCCCTGCGTCGTGGGCGTGCGCAAGATCGACGTCGCCGACGGTGGCTTCCGCATCGGATACCGTTCCATCTTTGGCGAGTACGACATCAAGATTCCGCGCCCGTCCGTGGTCCTGGCTGGCGAGGTGGAGCCTTCGTACCCGACCACCTGGGGCATCCACGACGCCTACAAGCAGCGCGGGGTGCTGCGGGTGCAGGCGGACCAGTACACGGTCCAGAAGCCCATGACGAAGCGGCAGCGTGTCGAGGCGATTCGGACCGAGCAGAGGGCCGTTGAAGAGGTCGATGGCGCAACGCTCGTTCGCCGGCTTCGCAGCCGTGGCCTGATTCGTGAAGGAGGTGTCTGATGGCAGACGATTGGGGTTTCGCTGACATTTACAGCATGGATGCGGAGCCATCGAAGGCGGCGTCCGCCCTGGAGGATGTCACCGGCGACGACTGGCGCAACATCCTGGTTCTTGGCCGGGCGACGGCTTCGGGGGTCTACCCCGAGACGCTGGCCCTGGTGGGCCGTGCTCGCTACCTGGCCGATGAACTTGGCTGCCGCGTGGAGGTCTTGCTCATCGGCGGCAAGCTGGAGGCCGCCAAGGACGCTCTGATGAAGTACCAGATCAACAACGTGTACTGTGTCGAAGCTCCTGATTACGCTCCCATCGATCACACGGCGAAGATTCTGGAGCAGGTGGTGCGCAAGCGGCGGCCGGAACTGGTCCTGGTGTTCCAGAGCCGGAGCGGCGATGCGGTGACGGCTTTTGCTGCCAACCGCTTGGGCGTCGGCTTCGTTCTCGGCGCATCGGAAATCAGCATCGACACGTACGAGCGCCGCGCTGTGATTCGTCACACGGCCGCCAACGCTGGCTTCGAAATCAGCACCCAGATGCAGAACTATCCCCAGTTCGTCAGCGTGCAGCGGGGTCTCTTCCGGGCCCCGATGGAGGACCCGTACGCCAGCGTCAACGTGCACGACCTGGAGGTCAGCACGGGCAAGCCGGCCGACATCAAGGTGCTTGATCAACGGCCCCCGCCGGCCCCAACCCTGGAGACGGCCGAATACGTGGTCATCGTTGGCGCTTACGTCAACACCCAGGAGAAAGTCGACGCGGCTCGCCGCCTGGCCGACAAGCTGGGCGCGGTGTTCGGCGTGTCCCAGAGTGTGGTCGAGCAGGGCCTGGCTGATCCCGAGTTGCTGGTGTCCGGCCGCGAACGGCGGGTTGCTCCGCGCTTGCTGGTGACGGTGGGTGTGCGCGGCGGCCTCGACATCTTCGAGGGGATTGAGGGCAACCCCCTGATCTGCGCCGTGGGCAGCCACCCGGACGACCCCATTGCCCAGCGGGCCGCTTACCTGGTTCCTGGGGAGGTCATCGAGTCGGTTGAGTCGGTGCTGGCCGGCTTGTAGGTCTTGCAGCGCTTGCAGGGCTACAGGCCTGGCAGTTGCGGCACCTCATCCAGCGGTAGCTCTCCTTCAAGCCCAAAGGGGTCAGGATTGCCCGCGGGTGGCGTGGGCAGTGGCTCGCTCGTTTGGGGTTCCATGGGATTTGCTGGCTCTGCGGGTGGCTGTGCGGGTTGCCCGGACGTTCCGCCCGCGGGCGGTGGTTGGGCTGCCGTCGGATCTTGACCCGGATCGACGGCAGGATGGTCTGGCAGGGTCCCTTCGGGTTCGGGTTCATCGCTTGGGTTGCTGGCAACGTCGGCGTCGGGGCCGGTGCAGCCGGACAGCAGCAATGCCACGGCGAGGGCCGGGAGAAGCCAGCGCTTGGGCGTCATCGGCTGTCGGCACCGTCCCCGCCATGTAAGCTCGGCTGGAAGGTCGGCGCGGGTTGAGGCCCGTGAGCGGGCCTGGGCGGGTCAGGCCGCGGCCCCGGTTCAGGCTGGTTCGAAGTGGTCGATGTCCGTGATGCGGCCTTCTCGTTCGCTCTTCCACACCACCTTCACGCGGCAACCGATTCCGATCCTGGCCAGGGCCGCCTCGGGTTCGGTGAGGTCGACGCCGCCAAGAATGGCCAGGATGCCGGTATCGGCGCCGTCCAGCTTCACGAGGCCCACAGCGTAGGGGGGATCGGGAAGTCCCGGGAATCCCATGTACTGGATCGTCGCCCCGGTGACGACGCCCTCGTGGCCCAATTCCACCCATTCGTCGGTGTCCGCGAAGCACGCCTCGCAGAAACCCCGGGGCGGCAGGAGGACGCGGCGGCACTTGGAGCACCGGATGCCGAGGATCTTCTTGTCGTCGCGCAGCGCCGCAAAAAACGTCGCGGCCTCGGGGCCGGCGGCGTGTTCGTAGGGAATCTCCCAGCGGGCCGCAACGGTCGGGCTGGCTTCCTTGTGCGTGGTCTGTCCGCTGGTCATCACTGGTTCCTCCTCTGGTTTCCGACGATCATGAGTGCGTGGAATTGTGCGGTTCCGCCCCACGCGTGCGCGAGGGCGGTGTCGGCGTCGGGCACCTGACAGGCGCCCGCCTGGCCCGTGACTTGCAGGCTGGCCTCCGCCAGCCGCACGAGGCCCGTTGCACCAATGGGGTTGGTACACAGGACGCCCCCGCTGGGGGCGGTGGGGATGTCGCCATCGCGGGCGGTGACGCCCTCGTGAATGAGCTTATGGCCCTGCCCCGTTGGGGCGAGCCCGAACGCCTCGAGTTCGAGGACCTCCTGGCTGGTGAAGGGACTGTACAATTCCACCGCGTCGAGATCCCGGCGCGGGTTTTCGATGCCCGCCATGCGGTACGCCCGCCGGGCGCAGAGCGCGGCTGTGTCCCAGCGGGCCAGGTCGGGCCGGTCGCCTATGGGGTACGAATCGCTGATGCTGGATTCGCCCAGAACCCACGCAGGATTGTCCGTGAACTCACGCACCCGTTCCTTGCTTGCAAAAAGGACGGCGACGGCGCCGTCGCTGCGGGGGCAGCACTCCATGAGCCGAAGGGGGTAGGAGACCATGGGGCTTGCCAGGACTTGATCCGTCGTGGCCGGGAAGCGCAGGTGGGCCCGTTCGTTGACGCTGGCGTTGGTATGGTCTTTGGCTGCGATGGCTGCAAAGTCCTCCGGCTTTGAGCCGTATTTTTTCATGTGTGCCGCGCCCTGCAAAGCTCCGACGCTGATGGCCCCGACGCCGACGTGGCGTTCGTAGATGGGGTCCACGCAGGTGTTGAGAATGGGTTGGGCGTCCGGCGCTTCGCCGACCCGCTGGGTGCAGATGGCCAGCACGGAGTCAAAGAGACCCGACGCCACGTGCTGGTATGCGGCCACCCCCGTCGTCAGCCCGGTTGTTCCGCCGGTGCTGATCTTCATGTAGGGAAGCTGGGTGCCTAGCGTCGCGCCCGCCTCCAGGTGCTCCGGCTTGTTGACGCCGTCAAACGGGTCCATGGTTCCGAACACGATGGCGTCCAGGTCCTTGGGGGTCGCCCCCGCCTGCTCCAGGCAAGCCAGCACGGCCTTGCGCGTCAGGTCGGTCGGAGGCACATCGGCGTGCTTGCTCTTCATAGGCGTCATGGCAACGGCCGCTACAGCGACGTCTCTCATGACCAGGCCTCCAGGATTCCAACGCAGGCAGCCTGCGCCGCGGGGCCCCCGGTGGCATGGGCCAAAACGGGCCCCGAGACGGCGCTGCCGCCCCGTGCGCCAGGCCCGCGTCCCGTTGCCGCTTCGACGCACCACGCCAGCCGGTACATGCCCGCAGCCGCCGACGGTTCGCCAGAGAGGCTGCCGCCCGAGGTGTTGACCGGAAGGCTGCCGTTGGCCGAGGCCGACAGGCCCAGGGCATCCATGGCCAGGAGTTGATGGTATGCCGTGGCGTCGTGCACCTCCGCCAGCGCCACATCGCTGGGCGAGAGGCCGGTCTGCTGGTACGCCATGTTCGCCGCCCTGCGGGTCGAATCGCCGGACGCCAGATCGCGGTGTCCGAGGTTACCAGACTCACTGGCCCAGCCGAAGCCATTGAGCCGTGCCGCCGGCCGCAGGCTCCGCTGCGCATGCACCTCCGATTGGAGAATGATGGCCGCCGCGCCATCGCATTGGACCGGAACGTGGGGCTCGCGCAGGGGATGGGCAACCCATGGTGCCCCTCGCACGGCCTCCCGGCTGGGCGCGGCCTCTCGCAGGGTCGCCGGATTCGCCACCCCCGCTGCCCGGTTGGTGGCCGCCACGGCATCCGCCGCATCGTCAATGGCACCCGCATCTCCCGCCGCCCGGTAGGCTGCAGCCTGCATGGCCAGGGGCGCCACGCGCCCCGGATGCAGATCGCGCACGTAGATCGGGTCGTGCACCAGATCCGCCAGCCGGTCGGGGGACGTTTCGCTGCTCTGCCCGTAGGCAAGCACCATCGTGGTATCGAAGAGGCCAGAACGAACCCGCATCCAGCCGAGGGCGGCCGCGAACAACCCGTCCTCCGCCACACGGATTTCGTCCTTCAGGTAGCCGCCCGCTGCCGGCGCCACGTACATGTTGCTGATCGTACGGCCACACTCCAGGTCAAGCCCGGAAAGCACGACGGAATCCAGGTCGCCCTTCTGGAGCCCTGCATCGGCCAGCGCCGCCTTAGCGGCCTCGTGGGCCACGTCCCAGAACGGCTTGCCCGCGGCGCGGCGCATGGGCGCCACGCCCACGCCCGTCACGAGGACGTCTCGGATGTCAGGCATGGGTGCCCTCAGCAGGATGATCGAAGAATCGCATGGCTAGCATGAGAACCAGCGGCGCAGCGCGCCCCGGTGGCTAAAGGGTTGGCATCGGTCGACCTCGGCGCAGCTTGCGACCTGAGCCTATGCGCTGGCCGCCTTGGCCTGGACATGCCGGGCGAAATTGTCGAGAATCGCCTGCCACCCCTGCCGCTGCACCTCGGGGTCGTTCTCCGACTCGGCGTCGAACGTCTCGCGCACCAGAACGCCGCCGCCCCGCTCAATGAATTCGACGCGCACCTCGCGATCATCATCCAACTTGAACGCCAGCAAGCGCGGCGGTTCCACGACCGTGTAAGTCGCCGCGAAATCGAAGCCCATGCTGCCATCCTTGGCCTCCATGCGCGACGACATGCGCCCTCCCACGCGCAGATCGACTTCGCTCGCCGTCGTATGCCAATCGTCCGACGCCGCATTCCATTGCATGATATCGTCGGGGCTGTTCCAGGCGGCCCAGACGGTTGCCGGATCCGCCGGAGCCAACGCTTCAATCTCGATCTTCATGGCTGGCATCGATTCCATCCGCAGCATATTAATTCACTCAGCCTCAGGCCACAGGCGCGGCACAGGGGGGAGGGCCGTTCAGTTGACCGTTTGCACGATGCCTCCGGTCACGCTTTCCGGGCACGTTCCGGGCGCCTGGTTCTGGCACCACTGCTGGAAGACTGCGCTCAGTTCGCCCTGGAGATTCTCTAATCCCATCTGGTTCTGGTATCCAGTCGAATGTTGCCACCCTGCCTGGTCCAGGAACGTCGCGGCGCTGTGCCCCGTAAGGGATTCGAGAAGTACCAACCCGGGGCCAGAGGTGTGGTATTGCTCGTAATCGAAGCCGCCGAGTTTGATGATTTCCTTGACCGCATCCAGCGCAACCTTCTCACCCAAGGTCATGTCGACCGGGTTCTCAATCTGGTCGTACACATGGCTCATGGCATCCAGCCCGCCCTGCCACCAGGCCATCGGCACGATGTCGAGCGGATTGACGATGCGGATGGCCTGCAACCCCATCCGATCCTCGGTGTACCTTGCGAAATCGCCGTTTCCGGCCGTGGCTCCCGCCAGGGCGTAGGACCAGATGTCGGCGTTGGTTTGTGGGTCCCAGCCTCCCGGCCCCTGGGTGTCCTTGAGGAATAGGGCCAGTGTCGGTGCGAGGGCGCCGCCGAGGCTGTGGCCCGTGACATTCACGGTGACATCGGACTTGCCGGCGATTTCGTTGGAAAGGAATTGGATGATGTTGGTGCCTCCGCCCGGGAGGCCGGCAACCACGGGTGTCGTGAGCAATTTCTCAATGCCCAGGTGGGTTGCTGAGGAAATCTTCGGGTCCATTCCGGCCGGCATTTGCCGGTTGACGAGTTTGTTCCACGGGAATTGCGAGGTCACCCAGAAATCCTCGAGGAGCCAGTCGAGTCCCGCGTGACCATTGGTTCCCCGCACCGCAATCACGTACTGCGTGCCGTTGCGGGCCACGAACATGAAATTGTCATACAGCCCCGACGGCGCCGCCGGGAAGCGGTAGAGCATGGGCCCCCAGACGACCTCCCAGTCGCTGAGGCCCGTGTTCTTCAATGCCAGCTCAAGCAATTCGCTTTCGTACTTGGAAATCGCCGGCTGGCTGGCGGACAATTGTTCGCCTACGTAGCTGATGAAGGCGAATTTCGCCATGAGATTCTGCTGCGGCGTTGTGGTCATGGGGCGCTCCGTTTTGATGTGGTTCGTGTCCGAGCCCCGTGGCCTCTGAACGTGCGGGGGGCGCAGGGGGTCTGTATGGCGGGAGCTTGAAGGAACTCCCGAAAGCCGAAAACGCCGGAGCGATGTAAAGCGTGCCCCAATGGGCGGGTCGTAGCCGCCATGTGCCACGTGGGGTGTGACGCGGATGCCATGCCGGGCGGGCTGCCGTCATGCGAGCGCCCATGAGAGCCGCAGCGACACGGATGGCTTGGGCGAACCGCCCGAAAGTGGACTATCCCCCCGCCTCGACATCCAACCCCAAGCCCCGGGCCAGAATTAATTCCATCATTTCGGTGGTTCCCCCTCCGATGGAGCCCAGCAGCGAATCACGGAGATTGCGTTCCAATCCGGTGGCATCCTCTAGTCCAGCGCCGGCGAACACGTCGATGGCCATGTGGGCCGCGTCGCGGTGGACCGTCGCGGCCGCGA
Source organism: Thermoplasmatota archaeon (assembly GCA_041600695.1). GTDB lineage: Archaea > Thermoplasmatota > E2 > JACPAO01 > JAHFTW01 > JBFJVP01. Next base: position 7,282 of record JBFIJP010000093.1, read on the forward strand.
GCTTGCCCATGGCGGCCTCGCGCTCGAAGGGAAGGCCCTGGTCGCGCAGCCATGCCGCCTTGAGCCAGAGACCGTCGGCGGCCTCCGCCTGGTAGTCAATGTGGGCGAGCTTGCGGTACGTGGATTGAAATTGAGCGATGGGTCTTCCGAAGGCCTTGCGTTCCTGGGCGTAGGCAATGCTGCGATCCAGCAAATCGCGAGCCATGCGAGTCAGCATGCCGCCGGCGATGATGCGCTCCAGGCCAAGGCACGCAAACGTGTCGATGATGCCCTTGCGCGGGTCGCCCAACAATGCGTCGGCGCCGATTTCGCAGTTGTCGAAGAAGAGGCTGCTCGTGTGGGAGGCGCGCATGCAGGCGAGCTGGTGGCTGCGTTCGGCCGTGAAGCCGGGGGTGCCTTTGCGCACGATGAAGGCGCCAAATCCCTGCGGCGTGCGGGCGTTGACGATGACCGCCTCCGCGAAGACGCCGTTGGTGATGAAGCATTTCTGGCCGTTGAGGGTCCAGCCGCCGTCGCTGCGGGGCTCCGCCCGGGTGGTCATGGCTTGCACGTCCGATCCGCCGCCGGGTTCGGTAAGCCCCCACGCCCCCGTCCACTCGCCGCTGGCGAACTTGGGCAGGTGCTCCTGCTTCTGCGCGTCTGTCCCTCGGCGCCGGATATGCTCGCAGGCCAGAACCGTGTGGGCGAAGAGGCTGAGGCCCGTTGCGCCGCAGCCGCGCCCAATTTCTCCGGCGACGAGGGCCATGCCGACGGAATCCAGGCCGAGGCCGCCGTATTCCTGGGGGACGTTCAGGCCGTAGTAGCCGAGCCGCTTGGTCTCGGCGAGAACCTCTGGAAGGAAATCGCGTTCCCGGTCCATTTGCGCCGCGTTGGGCGCCAGCCACTGGTCGGCGAAATCGCTGGCGGCGCGGCGCAGCGCCTCGTGCTCTTCGCTGATGAGGGGGTGGCGCGGGGGGCGCTTCGTGTACTGGAGTTGCTGGGTCGCCTGGGCTGCCATGGGGAACAGGCGGGAAGCCTGCGGCGCGGCTTAATGATTGGCGGTGCGCGAATCAGTGGCGCAAGCCGCGGCGCCAGCGGTGCCGCTGCGGCGACGGCCGCAGACGCCGACTCCTGGCCGTGCGCGTGTCTGGCTTTCAGGCAACCTGCGTCGTCCGGCGTTCCTCGTGCTGGCTCCGGTCCCACGCGGCGCCCGTGCCCTCGTCGCGGAGCTTGAATTTTTGCACGCGTTCCGTTTCCGTTTTGGGGAGGTCGGGGCGGAACTGGATGAAACGCGGCACCATGAATTCGGCCATTTCCTTGCGGCTGAATTCGATGATTCCGGCGGGGTCCTGGGCGGCGCCCTCGCGCAGGACGATGTCGACCTTGACGTCGTCCTCGCCGTCCTTGAATTCACTGGGCACGCCGTAGGCGGCCACGTCGACGACATCCGGGTGGCCGAGCAGAATCTTTTGGATCAGGAAACTGCTGATGTTTTCGCCGCGGCGGCGAATGCAATCCTTCGACCGATCGACGAAATAGAAGTAACCCTCGGGGTCCATGATTCCCAGATCGCCGGTGTGGAACCACAGGTTTCGCCAGGCGTGGACCGTCGCCTCGGGTTTGCGGTAATACTCCATCATCATCGAGTAGGGCACCTTGGGCCGAACGACGACCTCGCCGATTTGCCCCGGCGGCAGAGGACGGTCCAGTTCGTCAACGACTTGCACTTCGGCAAACGAAATGGGGCGGCCGATGGAGCCAATCTTGACGGCGTCGAAGCGGCTGCATGTCGCCACCGTGCCGGTTTCCGTGAGGCCGTATCCCTCCAGGAGTTGCACGCCGAAACGGTCCTCGAAGGGCTTCCACAAGTCCTTGGGGCAGGCGGCGCCGATGCCGAGGCGGGCCGGATTGTCCGCGTCGGCGGCGGTGGGGTCCTGCTTGTAGAGGATCGGGATGATGCTGCCGATGTAATTGAAAATGGTCGCGCCGGCGTCGCGAATCTGGTCCCAGTAGGTTCCAGCGCTGAAGCGGGGCGCGATGGCAAATTCCACGCCGGCCAGGATGGAGCCCATGGCCGTCGTCTGCTGGGCGTTCACGTGGAAAAGCGGCAGGGTCGTGAAGGGGCGGTCGTCGGGTGTCAGACCCGTGATGCCGGCGAATTCGCGGCCGGTGTTGATGTACGAGTAGTGGGGCAGGACGACGCCCTTTGGCATGCCGGTGGTTCCCGACGTGTACAGGATGCACATGGGGTCCGCGAGGCCGACCTCCGCCTCTGGATTGGCATCCCGCGTCGACTCGGCGTCGGACAAGGGTCGTGCCCAGTCAGGCGTGGTCTCGGCATCGCCGGCCACCAGGTACTCCTCCACACCTCCGAGCTTGGCACGGACCTCCCCGACGGCGGGGGCGAACATGCCGTCCGTGACTACGACGCGTGCCTGGCTGTCCTCAATGCTGTACGACAGTGCTTCTCCGCGCAGGAGCGGATTGAGGGGCACCAATACGGCGCCCAGTTTGGCGGCAGCAAACCATGTGGGCAGGAACTCCGGCCGGTTGGGAAGCAGGGTGGCAATCTTGTCGCCCTTGGCGATGCCCATCTCTGCGAAACCGTGTGCCAGCCGGTTGGCCCAGCCATTGACGGCGGTCCTGGAGAAGCGGTGGTCCATGAATCGGTACAGCGGCGCGTCCGGGTTGGCCGCCGCCTGCTGTTCGATGGCCTGCTTCACGGTCGTGACGTCGCCGGTCATGGGCGGCCGTATCCGCCGGGGCGACCTGAAGGCTTGGGTCTTGGTCGGCGCCGACCGGGCGACGCGCCCCGCGGGCTTTCAGCCGATGTTGTGCGCGGCCGGTGCCTGGGCGGGGCCGGCAGCCACAACAAATCGCCGGGTGAAGGGGAATGGTGTGATCGGCCCGTCGGCGGGGTAGGCCTCCCGGAGCCGGGGGCCCAGTTAGGCCACGAAGGCGGGAGCCGCGGCGCCGAGTGCCGCGACGACGGGGCGCAGCGTCGTCCCCAGAAGCCACTGGAGGACGGCGTCGGGGCCCCTTAGCAAGTGGAGATACGTGGTCTGCCAGGCGTCCACCACAAACCCGGCGCCGCCCAGAATCTGGGCGTACTGGGCCAGGGGCAGGACATGGTCGCCCGCCGCCACGCTTGCAAGCGGTCCCGCCCAGCGCCACTCGGCGGCCAGATCAGTAATCAGCCGGTGGCTCGGTTGGTCGTGGTTGGCCGGCACCTGGATGGCGAGCGCGCCGCCGGGGGCCACCCAACCGGCCAGTCTGCGCAACATGTGCTGCGGCCGGGGAATCCAGTGCAGCACAGCGTTGCACACGACGAGGTCCGCAGGTTCCGGGTCCGCGCTTGTCAGGTCCGCCTGCCGAAAAGTAACCCGCGCGCCCGGCGTGGCCGCAGCCAGCATGTCGGCCGAGCCGTCCAGGCCGACTACCTGCGCCGACGGGTAACGCCGGGCCAGGTTGTGGGTCGTGCGCCCCGTGCCACAGCCGGCGTCGATGATCGTTTTGGCATCGGCGGCTGGAACGCGGGCCATCAGGTCCTGGAACGGCCGGTCCCGCTCGGGGCCGAACCGTTCGTACTGTGTGGCGTCCCAGGCCATGGCGGCGGCACGATGATCGGGGGCATAAGCGCCCCCCGCGCGGCGGCGCGCCCGCCGCCCTTGCCTGCTGCCGTTGGCCGCTGCCGTTGCCCTTCTCGTTGCCTGATGCTGCTGATGCTGTTGATGCTCCCGTTGGCAGCCGATGCCGGCCCCGTCGACGGCCGCTGCGGAGGCCCGCGCTCGGGCGCCAGAGTTACAGTTATGCCCCCCGCTTAAAACCAGTTGAGCAACAACTCCGTTTCTATACAATGAAGGTTAAATGCTGGACCGCGTCGTCCAGCATCGCGGTCCAACGAAGGTGGTTGAATGATTCCGATAAAATACGCAAGTGCAGCGCTCCTGGGCCTCCTGATCATGGTGTCTGCTCCGGTGCAGGCCGAGGAACAGGTCGCCGTAGGCCAGGTACTCGCCCCCGCGTTCAACGTAACGCTGGTAGGCCTGGACCGAGCCGACGATGTCGCCCCTCCGGCTGCCCAGCCGCTCATTGATGTAGGCCGAAACTCGGTCATCCTGGTGCGCGACCTGGCCGATGCAACGATCCTGGGCGCCACCGATGGCGACATCGGCTCCGACGCCGGCACCCCCGACCAGTACGGCGCGGTCACTCCCCGCGTCATCGTGGTGAATGGCATCAAGGCGCCCTCGTACACGGTGACGGTACCCGAGCGCCAGGTGCCCGTTGAAACGCCGCCGGTCGACCGCACGATCTACGTGCCCGGCTACACGATCCCGCCGCGCACCTACACGATCCCCGACACCACGGTCGTGGTCCGAACGCCGCCGGTCAACGTGCCCGGCTTCACGTACACAACGCCCCCGGTGGTCGTGACCACGCCGCCGGTCTCCACGCCGCCGGTCACCGTCTCCACGCCGCCCGTTGACGTGGCACCGACGCCCCTGGCCGCGGATGTCACTGGACTGAACGTGCAACTCCAATCGCTGCACGGCCAGATTCACCTGGGCGGTTTCGGTTCGGTTCCCTACGAAACGCCCGCCGTGTCGGCTGGCGAAGCCAACCTGCCCCCTGGTGTCCCGCGCTCGGTCAGCTACACGGTGCCCGGCGCCAACGTACCCGGCCAGGACCTTGCCGAAGCACCTGGTCAGCAGTGGCTGCCCGGCATGACTTTCGATCTGCTTGGCTCCCGCCAGGTGACCGTCGACGGCATGGAG
>JBFIJP010000094.1:0-11970 GCA_041600695.1 Thermoplasmatota archaeon
CGCCATGTCCTCGTCGGTGAACCAGTCAATCCCCGACTGCTGGCGCCAGGACGGGAAGGCGTCGTCGTGGAACCGGTCGAGCAGCGCCTGGTTGACAATGGAGCCGCCGCCGACGACCTTGGGGCGCAGCATGGCGACGGTTGCGTCCTTGTTCAGTTCGATGCCGCCGGACCAGAACAACTGCGTTCCCGAATCGACCTGCCGCGTGGGATACGTGGTGCGATCGAGGAACCGGCCGGCCTCAAGGAGCAGGCACTTCATGCCGGCCGCCTGGAGGCGCTGGGCGAAGACGGAGCCGGATGGCCCCGACCCGACGATGATGGCGTCATAACGGGTCGATTCGGTCATGCTGCCCGGCAACCGCGGCGCCGCATAAAGGCCAACCACTCCACCCCGCCGGGGAGGGCAAGACGGGTCCGACTCAGTGGAAGCAGTGGCCCAGGCCGCGATAGGTGGGCGCGCGATCCACGATTTCGCCCCCGCGCACGAGGAGATACTCCTGGAAGCGCTCTGCTGGCTCGCCCGCCTTGGCTGGCCGGCAGAACACCGGATCGCCCACGCCCACGGCCGCGCCCTTGGGGACGCGCAGCGGTGTTTGCACTTCGCCGAAGCCTTCGCCGTCCACGGCCTTGAGGCCGGCCGGCAGGAACGGCTGGGGTGCCTTGTCGGGGCCGGGTTGGCCGCTGGCGATGAATCCGCCCCCTTGACAGGTTACGATGCCGGGCTGGGGTACGCGGGTGACGCGCAGGGCATACGCGAAGGCGGGCTCGTTGCGGTTGGCGCCGTAGTAGTCGAAGAGGTGGGATTGCAGGAAGCCGGAGCCAGCGGTAACCTCGGTGACCCAGGGCTCGGAGGCGCTGGTGGCGAGGCTTCCCGTGCCGCCCGCGTTGAAGAAGTGGCCCTCGACGCCCCGGTCGCGCAGGACCTCGGCAGCGGCACGCCGCTTGTGGGCGACATCCCGGATGGAGCGGGATTTCATGGCGCGAACGGCTGCGCCTCGTGCTTTCTCGAAGGGGCTGCGGTCGGGAACGCCGGCCACCTGGGCCTCGTACCCCATGACGCCCGCGAGCCGGCAGTGGTCGCTGGCGAGCACCCGATCGACCAGGCTGGCGAAGTCGGCCGTTGAGCGCAAGGGGCTCCGCTGCGCTCCCATGTGGAGCCGGAAGGGCCGATACGACACATCGAGGTCGATGCAGACCGGCAGGGGCGTTCCACTGCCCCGGCCCGCGTACGCCTCGATGCGCTCAACGTGTTCCACCGAGTCAATCATGAGGACGGCGGTGCCGCCGTTGGCGGCCACCGCGTGCAGATCCTCCAGGTCGGCCTCCTCGACGCGGGGATAGGCCACCAGCAGATCGTCGAAGCCGTCGGCCGCCAGCGCGCGTGCCTCGGCGGGCGAATAGACCATCAGCCCCTGCGCGGCGCCCGCGCGGGCCTGGATGCGACGCATCAGGTCAGGCACCCGGATCGACTTGCTGGCCACGCGCAGGGTCTTGCCACCGGCCGCGGCGATCGCCGCCAGTCGATCAACGTTGGCCTCAAACGCGTCCAGATCGACGATCATGGCCGGCAATCGCTCCCCGGCGACCAGTCGCCGGAGGGTGGGGTAGTCCCAGGACATGGGTGGCCATGGCGGCCGCGCCATTAGAGGCCCGCGCCTGCCCACGGGAAATGGGCCGCCTGCGTACGGGCTAAAGGGGCGCCGCGTGGCGGCGGGTGGCCAGGTGCGGGGGCCCCGGAGCCCGCGAAACGACCTGGCCCGCGGCGCCGACCGAACGGGGCGGCTCCCACAAGGTTGCGGTGTGCAATCACACTTACAAAGCACAGACCATGACGGACACGCCATGAAGCCTACAATCCTAGCGCTCGCCGTCGCGGCCCTGCTCATCATGCTCCCGGCCTTTCCGCAACCCGCCTTGGCGGCGGGCCCCGAATCCTGCAAGCCCAGCACCACCCTCGAAAACGACGATATCCGCATCTGGTTCCAGGGGAAGAAGGGCTTCGTGAAGGTATTCAAGAAGGCCGACGGAGGCGGCAACGACGGCATGTACCAGTACAAGACCGAAGCTATCGTCGAGCTCGATGGGGACGGCAACGAAGTGGCGCGCATGAACCTCCAGCGCGCCTTCCCCCAGACCAGCACCTGCACGATCGAGGAGACGGATGAGTTCGTCAACATGACGATCACCATCACCGACGCCGTGCGTGCCGCCGGCGAGGTGGGAAGCGCCACCGTCACGTTCGCCTACAACTTCAACAAGAGCGCCGACGGCGCGAAGTTCGACCTGTTCGTCAACGACTGGCCCTGGCAAGGCAACGGCACGCTGGCCTTCGACTTCGACGTGCAGTCCCCCAATTACGACTTCGAGGTCGCCTCCAACGGCATCGGCTTCGAGGACAGCGACGGCAACCAGTCGGGGTACATCGACTGGGCGCCCAATGCCACGGCCAAGTACGCCGACGGGCACAACGAAACCGCCATCGTTGACAGCAACACCACGATCACGGGCAACACGGCCAACGTGCGCCTGGAATTCACCGGCGTCAGCGCCGGGTACACGGAACTGGAGTACGACCCCTGGGCAGGCGTCGGCCGGTACATCATCGTCGGAACGATCCTGGTGCCCGAGAGCAGCCTGCCCCTGCCGCCGGCGGTCCGCGGCCTAGTGTTTGACTACCTGACCCAAGTGTTCTGAGCCGCTTCGGCCCTCTTCCTACCCCCTGCCAGCTTTTACGGCAGCAACAAGACCAGCACTGGCGCCTTAGCGTTGAGCCCCAACGCCCACGCAACGAGGTGGCGGAGCGTCCGCGGAGGGAGGCGGGCCCCGGAGAACGGCTCGCCGCGGGGATGTCCAGGGCACGGGGAATGGACTAACGGTCTGAGGTAAGCCGCGACCGGACCGAGTCGGCTTGGGCGATTCCCATGTATGCCTGCCGCCCGCCACGACCGATGCTCCATCAGGCCCTGCACAGCACGCGTGCTGCGTGTCCGAGGCAGCCACCCGGGCCTCATCTCCCACCACGCCGGCCAGTTCGCAGTCGGGGCTTGCGAGCACCCGATCGACTAGGCTGGCGAAGTCGGCCGTGGAGCGCAGGGGGCTCCGCTGGGCACCCATGTGAAGGCCCAGCGGCCGGTAGGAGACATCCAGGTCGATGCACTCTTTCTGCTCCTGTTCCTGTTCTGATACGCCAGCCAATAGCCCTCAGGTCCACTTTTAGGCTCAGACCTCCATCGACGGAAACGTGTTCGGTGGTCGCCCCGTGGTAATGCTCACCCTCTTGCTGGCGAGCGCCCTGGCGGGTTGCTTCGGCGACGCCGGAGATCAGCAGCCCCTGCAACCGGAGCCTCAACCATCGCGGGGGGGTTTCTCAGATACTGACGTCTTCCCAGGGGAATACGTGTTCAAGGACGCATACCCGCAAGTTCTGTCGCCCGGCTCCTTGGAAATCCTAGACCCTGAAGTCGTTCACTTGACCAGCGACGCTGACGGAGTCCAGATTGAAGTCGGATTCTTCCGACCCGACACCTCAGACCCTGTCCCGGTCATCGTCTTCGCATCCCCATACATCTACACCGGCATGTCGCCGCCGTCCGAACTGGCCGGGCAAGGCGAATACCGGCGCCTGGTACTGAACTACGTCCCACTTGGCTACGCCGTGGCGTTCGTGCCCGTCCGAGGGACGAGTGACGCAGGCGGCTGCATGGACCTCATGGGCCCCCTTGAACGGGCCGATCTCGACCAAGCGATCACATGGCTAGGCGAAGCCGACTGGAGCAACGGAAACACGGCGATCATCGGCCTATCGTACAGTGGCTCGACCGCTTGGGAGGTTGCTGCAACCGGCAACCCCCACCTCAAGACCATCGTCACCGTTTCAGGCGTCAACGATTGGTTCCACCTCATCTACAAGAACGGCACAAGCGAAGAGCGGGGCTGGGGTAGTATCGTCAGTTCATACTACGACGATGGCTTTGCTGACTACAATCCGGCTGACGGGACAAGGTCGCCTCAACACACCGCGTTGTCCGTTGCTTGTCCAGTCGCTGCTGAGGGCTTGGCAGCGTCGCAATACAGCCTAAGCACGGGTGAACGCGACCCCCGCGGCTTCTGGGATGAGCGCAACCAACGCCCTGGCGTGGAACAGAACTACAATGGGAGCATCTTCGTCATTCAGGGACTCCAGGACCGGAACGTCGATCCCAGCAATGCGTACCCTTGGGTCAATCAGTTGGCGGCGCAAGGCATTCCGGTCAAGCATCTGCTCGGTCAATGGGCGCACGAATTTCCGGACCGGCCAGGTGAGGATGGAAACATCAAGCGTCCGGATACTGCCGAGCTCTTCCTTCATTGGTTTGAATACTGGCTCAAGGGCGATACGAGCGTCGACCTTGGTCCGGTCGCGCAGATCGAAGATAATCAAGGCACGTGGCGCAGTGAGTCTGCCTGGCCGCCGATCGATGCCATCGACACGCCGTTGTACCTGACCCCCGCCGGGGCCTTGGCTGAGAACAGCTCCGCGCAGACCGGCGAGCACCTTGTTGCCATCTCCGGCCACGAATGGTCGCCCGTGGGGGCCGGTGTAGATGAGCAATGCACGTCCTGCGCAACGTTCACTTCCCCAATGTTTGACCAAGAAACCCGGATTGCTGGCGTTCCTCGTGTGCCCGTCACGGTCGTTCCGACGGGGACCGTGGGAAGCTTGGCGGCATCCCTGTTCATCAAGACTAGCAATGAACGCATGCTTGTCGGCGGCGGTGCTATCAATCTTCGGTTTGCCCACGGCGGGGAAACAGGGCAAGATTTGACCCCGGGTCAACCAATCCTAGCCAAACTGGTGCTCGAACCCCTGGACATCGTCATCCCCCCCGGGTCACAATTGGAGATTCTCTTCCACCAAGGTGCCTACACGGATCATCTCCCAGTCGTCCCGACGGCTCCCGTCTACCTGCAAAGCGGCGCGGAGCAGTCTGCCCTGGTGGTTGAGACGTTTTACCGCGATGAAAACGACCTGTTCGTGCCACCGACACCACGAATCGAGTAGCATGCGGTGAGGTTCAGACGCCGCCCAACGGTTCGAGGTCAGCCGCTCCGGAGCGTAGCGGATGAGTCGGCTGGAGCGATTCCTATGTATGTCTGCCGCCCGCCAAGCGCCATTCTCCTTGACGCCCTGCGCGGCAATCATGCTACGTGTTCCAGGCGGCCACCCCATTTGTTTTAGACTCCTATTCGCGGCAACCAGTGGTTCCGGCATGTGGCTGTTGCAGTGCAGGTGGCCTCCCTTTTCCACACTTGTTAGCGCCAGTTGGCTGGAAATTCCAACGATTCAAAAAGTGCTTCAGGTAATTGTTGGCAGAAACCCACCTGGTTTTCAGAAATTCGTGCTCTCTGACCAAGTCCCTCAGAGTTCGAATGCCTGGTTCGGCAATGTAGACTTCCTGCAATTCACCTGCCTGATACTTCTTCGCCAACCGCGTGGTATCATCATCGTCCGATTTATTTCCAACCGGCCCCTTCCTCGGGGGGATCACTGCCATGGCGTTGACGCCTTGGGCCCGGAATAAGTCCATCATCCATTCATGAACACTGCAAACCTCCAAAACGAAATCGTGACCCGGGTAGGCCTTCGCCAAGCGGGTCAAAGCAGCTCGCGTGCTTGGAATTCTCTTCGGTTGGACCAGGGTTTGATCCCAATGCCGGACAACGTACGTACAACTCGCCTTATGCGCATCAATGGCAACGACCGGATTCACGTTCTTCACCTGCCGGATCCACCGGCACAGATCGTCAACGCGTAGCCCGTGATCGAACTAACGACGCGTTTCCAAATCAGCACCGGGACAGCGTCCACGGCAGACGTACATGACCACTTGTTAGATTCCCTTGGGCTTCGTGTAAAATTGAGATGCAAGAGACATCTGGCGCAGGAACTTTTGCATGGTTTGACTGTTGTAGCTGTCTAACGAGGAATGGGGGCAAAAGAACTCGTAACCTGTAGGCACGTGGTTTGAACACCAGTCGTTGTAGACGTTGTTCGGGAGGGCGTACAACACCCGCAGGTGTCGGATTGGTACGCTTATGTCCTCCGTCGGCGCGCTCTTGATGGAACCTGCGGCCTCCCAGCGCGGCTTCTGGCCGCCTTTCGCCACAGTCACTTCCTCAAGGAGCCAATCCTTGGAGACCTTGGCGACTAGACTGTGATTTGCCGGGAAGTAACGTGATCGCTTGTCGTTCAGGTTCTGCACGGTGCCGCATACTTCCACTACGACGGCATCGCAGCTGGTAGTATCCGTGAAATGCAGGTACATCCCGTCTGGTTGCGTATTGAATAGGCTCGCACCAGGCGCTGACAATTTGGGGCCCGCCTTCTTACCGGATTTGGGTTGGCTCTGTACCCAATACCCCGTTCCTCGGGGCGGCGCCCACAGTTTCTTGGTTCGGGTCGGCCATTTCAAGAGAATCGCCTTCGCCTCTTTGTCCTTCAGCTTCTTCTTGGCCACGAGCCACCATGGCTGGTGCCTCACTTGAACTCAAGGCTTCGTGAACCACCGCTCCCACTGGGGCGCTCGATGGTACGGACATTGGGAATCTAACGGTTGAGCTAACGCGGCGAGCGGAGCGAGTTCGCGTTGAGCGATTTGTTGTGGCGAGCGCCACTTGGGTTAGGACTAGCACAGGACATGTAGTCGCCACTCGGCCCGCAGTGCGTGGATAGATTGTGATGCTTGAGGCTTATGGCGAAATACCCTCGGCCAAGACGAACTCTCGCCGATTACCGCTCCCAGCTGGATGGGAAAGGCGCACGGGCGGACGCGGGACCTTGGTATGTGTCACGCGAAGTAAGTTGTCCTAGCCCGATCCGTCAACTTGCTTCTGTTGTGGTTGTCGGTCTGGTCCCGCTTCTTCTCTACCAGCGCGAGTTCCTGCAACTTTCCCGTTCGCCGCCCGACCAACTGATAGGTGACGTCTAGGTGCATTGAGATTTCACCTGCCCTCATGCTAACATTTTCGTCATTAAGAACCCGAAGGATGTCCAATTCGACCGGATCCAGTTGTGTCTCGTGCTCCAATTGTTTGAACTCTGCCTCAAAATCATCCGCCAACACGACCACTTGGCCTTGACGCTAAACTAGCGACCGACAGCAGGGCGAGTGGCTCCAACAGGAGGGAAAAAGATGGCTTTGTTACCAGGCTCGGAGTTTAGCGTCAGAGCCCACTTGACACTTCCCCTGCTTGCAGCCGGGACAAAGCCAATCAAACATCTTGATGCCGTCGTGGTTTTCCATCGGGAAGCACGCTAAACACTGCTCGCACCGAATCGTCTGCTTTTGTCCCAGGAACTCTTGGATCGCACGACTGTAATCAAAACATCTTTGCACGAAGTAATTGCGATACTCGCGTCCCGCAGGATAGCCCCAGGACATCCGGTTCGCCTCCACCAGGCCGTAGTTTAGGGCATAAACGATGACATGATTGCCATTCTTATCACGCATTTCCTTGTACCTTGTAATGAGAAAATTGGCCTCAAGGGAGCGAAACACGGATTCAAGGCTTGGCTGTACGAGGAAATGGGAAGTAGGTGGATTGCCGAGGTTCTGGAAATACGTACCACCTACCGCTCCTTCTTGGATTTTCTTCCTGACGGCCCGAGCCTCGGCAATTACGTAGTCCAGGAGCCCTTTTTGGTTATGCCTGTCAAGTTTGTTTTCGAACGGCTCAAGCGCGAATCTCAACATGCGGTCGAAGTACTGGGAAATCGTCGCTTCGTACGTCTTCCGGGCCGCCAAACGGATCGCGGCAGGCGTGATTTGCTGGCCCTTTGAAATGCGGTCCAGGTAGCATTGATGGAGCAATATCCCCATCAAGCGAGGGACGTTAAAAGACGCCTGGAATATGTGGCGCATGTGCTCGTCTAGCGACGTCGTAGGATCAAAAAATTCACCTATGTCTGCGTCAAACGCCTGAAACCGCCTTCGTAGTAGCCGCGTCGCGTAGTCGACGGCGCTGGCCTCCATCTCCTGAACATTTTCAGCCTCATATAGGGCAGAGAAATCGATGGCAATGGTGTCGACTTTGGCCGGGTCAATTCGACCATAGTATATTCGGCCTGGATAGCCGGCAATTTTTATTTTGATCCGCTCGTTGCTCGAGTTATTTAGCGGCGCAAGTATGACATCCACAAAGAGTCGCTGTTCCACATAATCCATTTCGGAAAAATCATCGAAGAAGACGACAAGGCGAGACATATTTGCGCCATCAAGTAGGTTCTGGATGTCGTCTAGCAATTCCGCAAAGGGGAACGCTTGGATTACAACCTGGGAGTATTGTTTGTACACTTCAACGTCGTCCACGGCTCGATCGAAGTCAGCCATGGAGGCCGAGATTCCCATTTGCGCGCCCGTTGGCCGCACCGAAGCGCCCGCGCCTAGGCCGCTGCTCCGACCCTGCTCAGCACGTTTCTGCTGTCGCCACGCCGTTGATATTTGCTGTAGCACGGGGATCTCATGGGCCTCAAGGGTTGGGTTCGCAACTTTTTGCCTAACTTGGCCCAGTTTTTTCCGCAGATCATTGTAGGGGCGCTTCGCCCCGCGCCAACGCTCCACCATGTTGACATTTTCACACGTTTTGTCGATCTCCTTGAGCAGCTCGGACAGCACTTGTCCCAGAAACGCCTTTCGTAGCAAGTGTGCGGAACAGATGCCGGCGTCAACGTCAGCGGATGCCGGCAAAGTCAGGTTATCTGATGACAGCAGGTCGGATAGCGCCTTGACATCCACGTATGCTGAAAGGACATCCCGGGACTTGCGGTACTCTATCTGGGCCTTCGCAAAAATCGTGCTCTTGCCGGTGCCCTTGCGGCCTAGCAAGAAGGTCGTGTTGCTCGACATTACGGATTTCAGGACCGCATCGTCGGGGAGCGGATCGACATAGAGCTCGCTGACCGGGTCCGGCCCAAGCTCACTGCTGAAGTCTCGCAATTCCGCCCGCCGGTACTGCCGAAGGGATTGGGCTATTTTGGAAAACGCGGTCTTGTTCATTTGTTACCGTCCCTGCCTGTGGATAGGCCTGGCCGCACCATCTCCCCTTGTCCTTGGTAAGTCCGGATGGCTGGCAACAGGGCGCTAAGCGGCCGCCGGGCAGGGCCCGCGGTAGGATCCTTAGGCGGCCGGGAGAGCCAGCTTGCTGCAGTGTTTTATTCTTTGCACTGGTTTGCGCGTGATACCGGATCCTCGGCCCTTGTCCCTGGCGCCGCGCGGCACAACTTGTTCTTCACCAGTTTTCCCTTGTTCGTACTACGTGTGCGCCAACTGCGGCCAGCGTTGCCCATTTCTGGTTTCACTCGTCTGGCCCAACGCGAGGACATGGCGGTATAGCCGGGCCCAGCGGCTGGTTATCCCGCGGTGGGATAGCAGTCGGCCGCGGCCCGACACCGTGGGCGGGCCGTCGCGCCTATACGGCCCCGCGACAATCCCCCCGTGGTGGTTGTTATCCAAGTCAAGCGTTCATTCACTGTTCTGGTAGCCGCGACGGTGCTCCTGGTTGGAGCCGGGCCCAGCCTGGCCCAAACCGGTTGGGGCCTACCCGATCTGGACCATGAGTTCGTTGAGACCGACTGGGGCTTCGTTCGCGCCGATTACCAGCGGCCGCCGGCGGGGACCCATGCGATCTTCTTCATGGAGGGGTACATGGGCGCCTCCACGCCGGCCAACGGTCTCGATTACAACGAGCCGGTCGCGCCCCAGCCTGGCCACCCGACGCATTACGTTCGCATGCCCGACGGCATCCTGGTGGGCGTCACGGTGCACCATGAGTTCTCGGGCTTGCTGGGCGGCCACGGCGTGGCGCTGGTCATGGCGAGTGTGCGCGGGACGGGTTGTTCGGGCGGGACTTTTGATTTGTTTGATCAGGTGCACAGGGAGGACGGCGCGCGCCTGATTGACTGGATTCCCACCCAGCCGGGCTTCGAGCCCGAGGTTGGCCTCTTCGGGGCGAGTTATTCCGGCATTACGGCGTTGCTGGTAGCTTCGGAGCGCCCGAAGCACCTGGCGGCGGTGTCCGCCAACATGGTCATCGGGGACATGTACCGCGACATTGCCTACCCCGGCGGCGTGCCGAACATCATGTTCCCCGGCCTGTGGACGCTCGGCCTGCGCCCAGCCCAGGACTACCTGGGCACGCTTGGCGGCGCGATGGAGTTGGACTCCATCTGCCTGAGCAACGTCGCGGATCGGGACCCGCAGTACCCGACGGACCACGCCGGCTTCGGCATGTACACCCGGCGCGTCGACGATCCGTCCTACCGCGTGCGCAGCCCGGTTGAGTTCGTGGACCAGATCAATGTCCCCATCGTCCTGGGCCAGAGCTTCCAGGATGAACAGACGGGCCCCCGCGGGGGGCTCACGGTGTGGCCCCACCTGCAGGCCGCGCCGCGCGACGATCCCTGTACGCCCCAGCCGGACGCGTTTGCGCCGCGGCTGCTGATGACCAATGGCGTGCATGGAACCAGCACCGACAACGGCTTGTTCCACGCGCTGCCGTGGTTCCTGTACTGGCTCAAGGGCGACGACTCGGGCTACGGCGCTGGCACGGGCACGGGCTTCTGCGACCTGTTCGGCGACAAGGTGCGCGTCCTCTTCGAGAAGCGTGGCAGCTACGTGCAGCCCAACGCGACGGGCCCTGCCGCGATCCCCGGAGACATTGAGCTCGGCGGCGTGCTGGCGACGACCAGCTTCCCCGCCCCTGACACGACGTGGCAGACCTGGACCCTGCACGGCGACGGCACCATCGACCGACTCACCGCTGCTCCCGACGAGCGCAGCCGCAGCTTCCTGGCCGGCACCCAGCGGGTGGGCAACTGGAACTATGGCGCCGGGGGCCGCTCCCACGAAGGCAGCGAATTCACCCAGCCCGAGGGGCCGGACCTGCTGCGCTACCGCACGCCGGCCCTTGGCGCGCCGCTGACCGTGCTGGGCCCGATGACGCTCAAGCTGACCCTCGCCACCACTGCGACGGACACGGACCTGTTCGTGACCGTCGCCGATGTGGACGAAAACGGCAACGTCACGTACCTCCAGAAGGGCATGCTTCGCGCCAGCCACCGCGCCATCGACCCGGCGCGGACGTGGACCCTGAACGATGGCACCATCATTCGGCCCAGTTACACCCACACCAACCCGCAGATGGTGACGCCCGGCGAGCCGACCGATCTGACGATTGGCATCTGGACGCTCGGCCACCAGTTCCGCGAGGGCCACCAGATTCAGGTGCAGATCCACACGCCGCCCTTCAATGAGGGGCGCTGGGGCTACGGCCCCGTGGGTGCCGCTGCCATCAACACCCTGTTCCACGACGCGGACAACCCGATGACGCTCCTGGTGCCGATTGTTCCCAGCCTAGATCTTGGGGCCAGCCCGGCCTGCGGCATGCCCGACGGCTACCGCTGTGTGCCGGCGAGAGACAACGCAGGGCCGTAAGCCGACGGCTTCCGCCAGATTTGGTTGCCATTGCCACGTTGCAACGTAATTAATGGCCCAAGCCGAATCGGCCCCTGGTGCCGCCTGGCGGCGCCAGGGGAATCCCCATGACCCACGGACCGCAAGTGGTCGTCATTCCGGACGGCCAATGGAAGGCCTGGCTCCACGAGAAGGGCGTCAAATCCTGGTACAGCGCCGTAGCACCTCCGGGCGCCTTCATTCACACCGACGGCGACGGCCAGCCGGGCGAACAGGACACCATTTGGGTGAAGGAGCGGCTGTGGAAGTCGGCATTGGCGGGTCGCCGCACGGGCCTGCAGATCCTGGCCCACGAATTCTTCCACAGCCTGGTGCCGAAGCCTGGCCGAGTCCCGGACACCAAGCGGGAGCAGTTGGAGCAACAATTTGGCCACCCCAAGACGGCAATCGCTTCCATCATGCACGCATTTCGCACGGGTTTTGCCACCAACGCCTTCAGCCGCATCTTCCGTTGGCGC
>JBFIJP010000095.1:0-11961 GCA_041600695.1 Thermoplasmatota archaeon
CCTGACGCGCACGGTCGCGGACATCCATTTCACGGCCCGGCGAAATGGGCATTTGGCGGGGCGCAGCACCCGGGTGGGCGCCACGCGGGGTTTTGAGGCGTTTCGCATCGAGGACCCCATTGAGAAGGCTCAGCGCGTCGCTGCCGCCACCGTGAAGGCCCTGGGTGCTCCGGCTGCCCGGGGGGGCCGGACAACCGTGGTTCTGGATGGCGAACTGGCCGGGGTTTTTGCCCACGAGGCGGTGGGCCACGCCGCCGAGGCAGACCTGGTGGTCGCGGGAGAGTCCTGTTTTCGGGATCGCCTGGGGGAGCGCATCGGCATTGAGGGGTTGTCCATTCAGGACGACTCGATGGTGGAAGGGGCGTTTGGGTCCTTCCCGTACGACGACGACGGCGTGGCCGGTCGTCGCCGCAGCCTTGTGGAAGATGGGGTTCTGGTGGGGTATCTTTGTGACCGGGAACACGCGGCCGAACTGGGCCGGGAGCCCACGGGGTCGGCCCGGGCGGAGAATTACGGCAGCCGGCCGCTGGTTCGCATGAGCAACACCTTGATCGGGGCGGGAGAAACCCCGGAGGACGAGGTGTTTGAGGGCATCCGTGAGGGGGTGTATTGCGTCGGGAGCCGGGGCGGTCAGGTGGACACGGCCCGCGGAACGTACTTGTTCAACGCCCAGGAGGCCTACCGCATTGAGAACGGTGAAATCACGACCCCGCTGCGGGACGTGAGCCTGACCGGGGATGTGCTGGATACGCTGCATGCCATCGAGGCCCTGGGCAACGTCCAACACCTGGGCGACCCCGGCTACTGCGGCAAGGGACAGTGGGTGCCCGTGTGCGATGGGGGTCCCCTGGTACGCATTCGTGATTGCCTGGTGGGGGGTGCTGCCTGATGCCTGGCCTGCCCGAGGGGCCTGAATTGCTGGGCCTGGCGCAGCGTGCGGTGGAGAAGGCCCTGGCGGCGGGGGCGGACGAGGCGGAGTGCTACTGGAGCGCCAGCGAATCCGTCGATCTGGACATTGAGCGGGGTGTCTTGGCTGCCTGCGGTCATAGCCGCCGCTCGGGGGCGGGCCTTCGGGTGATTTCTGCGGGCCGTCTGGGATTTTCGTATTTTGCGGCTGAGCAGGACGTTGCGCACGCTGTGGAGGCGGCGCTGCGTCAGGCCCGGATTGCTCCACCCAAGGGGTACCAGCTTCCCGAGGGTGGTCCCGCCGAGGCGCTCTCCGGGCGCTGGGATGATGCCGTGGCGGGCCTGGATCCGGCGCCCGCCGTCCAGCACGTGAGGGACTTGTTGCAGGGGGTTCGTGAAACCTGCCCGCGGGCCGTGGTGGCTGGCGGTGGCGTTGGCTTGTCGGCGGGGGTCGATGCCTTGGCCAGCAGCCGCGGGGTCGCCTGCTGGGATCGGGCCACGGAGACGTCCGTGGGCCTTTCGGCGATCCTGGAGGACGGCGACGGCGCCATTGCCGTGTGGGAGGCAGATGGCATCCACGCCGGGCGCCTGGATGCCCATGCGGTGGGCGCGGAGGCGGGGCGAAAGGCCATGTCGCTGCGCAGCCCCCAGCCCCTCTCCAGGGGCCGCCAACTGGATGTGGTGTTTCTGCCCGACGCGTTCTCCGAGCTTCTCGATACCGTTGTCGATGGAGCCATGGGGGACGAGGCGCTGCGGGGCAAGACCGTCTGGAGCGACAAACTGGGTGAGCAGGTTGCCGCCCGGGGCGTCAGCATCGTGGACGATGCCCGCCGCGCGGGTGGCCTTGGGACCACGCCGTTCGACGCGGAAGGACTGGCCACGGGGCGCCTGCCGATTCTTGAGGACGGCGTCTTGCGCAACTTCCTGTTTGATTCCTGGGACGCACACGACCACGCCCAGGCCAGCACTGCCAGCGCACAGCGCGCTTCGTTCAAATCGCTGCCCTCCACTGGCGTCCATCATCTGGTCCTTGAGGTGCGAAACGCCATGCCCATGGACAAACTCCTGGGGGGCATGGATGACGGCATCCTGGTGGAGTCCGTTCTGGGCGCCCACACGGCCAATGCCACGACGGGGGACTTCTCGATCACGGCTCCCAATGCGTGGCTGGTGTCGGGCGGCGAGGTGGCGGGCCCGCTGGAGGAGGTGGCGCTGGCGGGCAACCTCCCGGCGCTGTTCATGCAGTTGGATGGCGTGTCGGACCAGCCCAAGCGCATGGATGGCGCCATGCTGCCCGCGACCCGGCTTCGTGGGGTCCACGCGTCCGTTTGAGTAAATATTTGATTTGCCAGAAAGCCGCGGGGGGATCAAGCCAAAAAGGCCGATAGTCCGGTGTTATCCGACGGTCGCCAACCCTGTTCGAAGCTTCCTCGGAGGCGCTGAGAAATCATCAATTAATACTTTTTGCAGCAGGCCCTTAGATGAAGAGGAAGAGGTGGGGTCGAAATGCCATCAAAGACGGCTGCCCTGCTAGCCCCTTGTCTCGTTTCACTATCCTTGCTGGTCCCGTTTGGGGCCGCAGCCGAAGGGCCCGCAGGGGCGATAGGGGTCGGGGCGCTGGGAGACTTCCGCATGACGGGCATGGCCGACGACTGCCCCATCGGCGCCCGCTGCGCGAACTTCATGGTTGAATGCCCTGGCCTGGCACCGTCGAGGGGTGTCCTGACCCGCCACGCTGCCAGCGAGCCGTCCCAACTGGTGATCGCCCACGGCGGTGGCATCGGTGATGCCCGGTGGAGCGAATACGGCCTTGGCGAGCCGTTTCTCTCCCGCGCCACCGCCCGTGGCTCCCAGATCGTCGAAATCCAGTGGGATGACAACTGGATGACGGCCCAACCGGGCGAGGAAACGGGTCTTCGGGCGCTCGCCTGCCGACCTGCCACCGTGCTGGCCTGGCTGCATGAGAAGGAACTGGCCGGACTTGAGAGGCGCGAAGGAAGCGGACTCGGGATGGTTTGGCTCGGTAGCAGTTCTGGAAGTCTGGCGGCCGCTTATGCGCTCGCCTTCTACGGCGCCGACCAGTACCTGGATGCGGCTCATCTGGCAGGCGGTCCGCCGCTTACCGACATGATCGGCGGCTGCCAGGCAACCATCGATGACCGCTACCGCCTCTCCGATTTCGGCATTCGGACCATCGACCGCTCCTACGGTTACGCGGGCGGTGGACCCTGCGACGCCAGCGACGCCAGTTGGGCGGCCCGCTTCCTGGAGGACAGCCTCATGGCGCCGGACGCCGCGCGGAACTTCAGGCAGACCGATATCCACCTGTACTGGGGCGACGAGGATCCCACCTCGGCGCCGGCCCACGCACAACTGTGGAGTGACCACCTGGTGGCCGCCGGTACCTCCGTCAACGAGCACGTTTACGCAGGTGGCCACACCATCCAGGATTCGCGCCCGGGACTGCGCGACCTCTTGGCCAATCTCGGGTAACTCCGAAGCCCACGCCCGAGTCCGGGGCTGCGGAGCCGCGGGGGTACCGCCGAATCCCGAACCACTTGCGCCTTGCGCGCTACGGCCACCCGAGCCCGGCGCAGCGCTTGGGCCCCCGGGGCCAGCCCGGGCAGGGCTTTGGGCAAGGCCCCGCGGGGTCTGGACAAGACGTCCCCTGCCACCAGGTGGGGCGCCGCCCGGAAGATGCCGCCGTCGCACACCGCGCAGCAGACGCCAGGGCGGGACCGCCGGGGCCCCGGCTGCCCAAACGGCCCGCCCCTCGTCCGCGGTGGCGCAGCCACCCGATGTGCCTGGACCCCCGGCCCCCGGGGTGGCCCGGGTCTCTGGGGTGGTGGACCCGAGGTGCTAAGGCCCCAAGGTCCAAAACAGCGGTCCTTAGCCGTTGCCGAGGGCAGCTTGAGTCGTGAAGCGGCTCGCGCTTGTTTGCATCCTCCTGGTCTTGGCCATGGCGGGCCATGCGGCCGCAACGAGCCAGACTGCTGACTTCCAACTGGCTCGACACCAGGATCCGATGTGCCCCGACGGGGCATCGTGTCCTGCCTTCCGGGTCATGTGCCCCGGAACGGGCGGGCCCGCCCGCGGCTACCTCGCCATCCATGAGATTCCCGGCGCGCGGGGAATGGTGGTCCTGCACGGCGGCGGCCCTGCCGGGCGCTACTGGGCGGAGAATGGCGAAGCGTGGGCGGCCCTGGAGACCCTGCACGCCAATGGGTTGGCCACAGTTCAGGTTCGGTGGGCCGCCGGTTGGACGGACCCCGACGGGGAGGCAGCAGGGCCCCGCGCCCTCGCCTGCCGCCCTGCCACGGTGGTCCAGTGGGTTCACGACAATCTCTACAACAATCTCGACACCAGAGTCGCCCCAGACGACTCCGCCGGCGTGTGCGGCTTCTGCTACACGGGCAACAGCGCCGGCGCAGGCGCCATCGCGTACGCATTGAGCTATTACGGGCTCGATCAAATCCTGGATGCAGCGGTCCTGACGAGTGGGCCGCCCTTCTCCGACCTGGACGCGGCGTGCCTGCCCCAGCCATCCCGCCGGTCCCTGGCTCTCGACCAAACGAGTTCCGCCCGCATCGACGAGCAGTATGGTCGTGCCTACCCTGGCCCGTGCGCCCGCAGCGACCCCGCCTGGGCTGCCCGGTGGCAGGCTGACAGCCTGGACGGAGCGGGCGGCGACTGGAGCCATCCGACGCGCATCCACGTGATTCTTGGCGACCGGGATGTCACGGGCGCTCTGCCGCATGCCCGTCATTATGTCCGGCTGCTGGAGGAGCACGGCACCCCCGCCCGGGTGGACATGGTGGTTGGCATGGGCCACACCGTCCAGGAGAGCCCCCACGCCATGGCGCTCATGGTGGCGTCCCTGTCGGCCGGCGCGTCCACTCATGAACGGCAGGGATCATGAGGTGGAGGGTCGGCTTCCTGGCGGTGGCCGTGGCGGCCATGGTGACCGTGCCGCCACCGGTTCATGCCGCGCAGGGGCCGACTGACGAAACCGGCGACACCCGCATTGTACGGCGGACCGATCCCACCTGCCCCCTTGACGCCGAGTGCATGGGCTTTGTCGTCCGCTGCCCGGACACGGGGCGGCCCGCGCGCGGCTACCTGGCCATCCAGGAACTCGACGGGGCCCGGGGCATGGTCGTCTTGCACGCCGGGACGCTGGGCACCCGGTACTGGGCCTCGACGCCCGCCAGCCAGCAGGCGCTCCAGGACCTGCACGCCGCGGGGCTATCCACGGTGCAAATCCGCTGGCAGCACGGCTGGGTAACCAACCATGAAGGCCTGCCGGGTCCTCGCGCGCTCGCCTGTCGTCCGGGCACCGTCCTGGCCTGGATTCATGATGAACTCTACGCGCCCCTTGACCTTCCTGCGGCACGGGGCACATGCGGATTCTG
Source organism: Thermoplasmatota archaeon (assembly GCA_041600695.1). GTDB lineage: Archaea > Thermoplasmatota > E2 > JACPAO01 > JAHFTW01 > JBFJVP01. Next base: position 5,319 of record JBFIJP010000095.1, read on the forward strand.
CTTCACCGGCAGCAGCGCGGGTGCCGCCGCTGGCGCCTACGCATTGACCTTCTACGGCGCCGATGCTTTCCTGGACGCCGTGGTCCTCTCCAGCGGACCCCCGTTTTCCGACCTGGCTGCCGCCTGCCTCCCCGAATATGGCGCTTCCGAATTATTGAAACAGCCCGCCGCAGCGGCCGCCGTGGACAGCCTGTATGGCGGTCCTTTGCCTGGGCCGTGTGTCACCCGCGACGAGGCGTGGGCCAACCGCTGGCACCGGGATTCGCTGCATGGTGCGGGCGGGCAATGGAATCCCGCATCCCGGGTCCACTTGGTCGTCGGGGAGAGCGATACCTCCGGCGCCGTGGCGCACGCGCTCCACTTTGCAGCCCTGCTTGAGGCGGAAGGCGCAGACATCCAGGTGGCATCCATACCCGGCATGGGTCATGCCCTGCGCAACAACCCGGATGGCCTGGAGGCGGTCGTGGGTGCACTCACCCGGACAAGCGGCGCCCCGCGGGGCACGTGACACGGCGTGGATCGTCGTGGATAGCACGCGCGGGCCGGCGAGCCTATTTGAACCATCCATGGCCGCCTGGGGCGGGGTGGGCGATGCCCCAACGATCTGCAAACGGTTAATGCGCTGCGACGACGCATACGGGCACGTGACCAAGGTCGTCCTGGACCTCGAGACCTTCAAGGCTCTGGCCAGTGAAACCCGCCTCTCTGTTCTGAGGGCCCTCGGGGAGCGCCGCAAGACGCTGTCCGAGATGGCGCGCGACCTCGACCTGAACAAAGCCACCGTGCACGAACACCTGCAGGTGCTGGTGGCGTCGGGCCTGGTGAAGAAAGTCGACGAAGGCCGGAAATGGATCTATTACGAGTTGACCTGGCGGGGTCAGACACTGCTCAACCCCGAGGCTTCAACGGCGTTCTCGGTCCTGCTGGCCCTGTCGGTGGCAGCGGCGGGCGGCGGTGTCGCCATGCTTGGCCGTGCGCTGGGCTTCTGGTGGCAGGAAAACAAGCTGCGCGAAATGGGCGAAGGGGCAGGCACCTTGCCCGGAGAAGGCAACGCCAGCATTGCCGCCGACCGCATGGGTACACCCGAGGAAGGTGCCGGGGCGGATGCCGCTGGGCAGGACTCGGGGGACGGCTCCGGGGACGACTCGGCTGATGCATCGGGCACCGGCTCTGGCGATGGGTCCGGCGATGGGTCCGGCGATGGGTCCGGCGACGCCTCCGGAGGCGGTTCGGGTGACGGGTCGGGGGACAGCTCCGGCGGCGATGGAAGCCCGAACTCCTCAGGGGACCGCGGCGAACCCGGCGATGGGGGGCAGGCATCGGCGGACGCCAATCCGCCGGAGGCCGCCTCCGCGCCAGCGGCCGACGATGCCGCGCTGGCACCCGGGGGGGATGCTGATATGGAGGCCGCGTCCGATGGCGCAGGCGCGCTACCCTTCTTCGACGACGGGGGCTGGATCGCCCTGGCCCTCCTGGCGGCAGCGGCGATCTTCCTGCTCATGGCATTCATGATCCGCCGTAGGCCCCGCCGGGTCGGCACGGACAATACGCAAACCGAAACGTAATGTCCTAAAACAAGGCGCGGGCTTGATTGCCCATGGCCTTCGAGATGCAGGTGGTCAGCACGGCCCCGCTAACCGGCGAGAGCGACCCCAAGCGTGTGGCCAAACTGCTGTTTGACATGATCGGCTACACCGCCCGCAAGGGCCCGGACCATGGCATCAGCTTCCGCATCTTCTACGACTGCCTGCTGCTGCACCCCACGAAGTCGTGGACGGTGGAGGAGTTGGCCCAGGCGTGCGAGACGACGCTGCCGTCCGTCTACCGGCACATGAACAAGCTCCTCGACCTCGATCTGGTGGAGGATTTGCACGTCGAGGTCGACGGCGAACGGCGCCGGGCATTCCGGCTGCGCTACGGCAACCTCAGCAAGGCCTGGAACTTCGCCGAGGCCCACTTCCAGAATGCCATGGAGAGCTACCGCCGCAGCGTCGACCACCTGGAGGAACTCCTCCAGGAAGCCCGCATGGGTGCCTGATCCGGCCCCCGGCGGGGCACCCGATGCGCAACCGATTCGGAGGTTCGGCTTCGACCACGAGATGGCTCCGCAAGCGCAGTGCTCGGGCCCCGTCAAGCCTGCGAAGCGCCCTGGCTGCGGCCGTGGCCGTGGGCACATGTGCACGGGCTGGCGGGTTCGCCCCGCGGCGGCCGGACATGGAGCACCATGGCAACCACCATCGGTGCAAACACCACGGCGTTGTAGAACAGGTGCAACTCCAGGCGCGGGACGACCAATTGTACGATACTGGTTGGTACGGGCTGGCCCCAGAGGTTGACGCCGACGACGCGCTGGGCGAGCAGCAGCAGGTGTTCGAAGTGATGCCAGACCTGAATCCAAAGCGCCACGTCCCACCAGAAGCGCCCGCGCCCCACCAGGGCGAAGCGCAGTAAGAACAGGCCGGCGAGGATCACGACTGCGTATGCGTAATGCAGCCACTCCGACGACACCAACCAGGGCCACACGAGGCCGAGTGCCCCGCCAGATTCCGGCAGGCTCCAGCCCATGACGTAGACCTGGTACGCTTGTACCAGGTGCTCGCCCCAGTGCGCCAGCACGACCGCCAGGAACACGTACATGGCGCTGCGGTGATGGGGTCCATTGAGGGCCCGCATGGGCCCGACGTTCGCCACGCCTTGAGTGACCCTGCCGAGAAGGTTGTTCACCACGGTAACCGACCGGGGCTCCATCGCAGGCGGCCCGGATAACCGGTGTGGTGCGCAAGCCTTCGCGCAACGGGCGTATGAGCACCCGGCAGGTTGTGGGTCGCCGGCTCATGCGGCTGCGCGCCGCGTCGCGCGATTCCCTTACTATTGCAGGCGGCGGATGTGGCTAGCAGGTCATCGGCTGCGCACCCGCCGGCGGATGCAAGCAATTCTTATCTAATCCCGCGAGTTTTTTCTTCGCATGAAGGTTCTTCTGCGCAGCGCGCTGGTCTTCGCCCTTGCAAGCATGGTTCTGGCCAGCGCCAGCCCCACCGCTTGTCCGATCTGGGGCCGGGACGCCGGCAATGAGACGATCCTGTTTGGCCACCCCGCCGCCAAGCACTACCCCGAGCAAACCCTGGCGTACCAGTTCGACGACCGGGACTTCGAAACTCAGGGCCCGGTGCCCGAGCCGATCCGTTACGCCGACGGCTTCTGGGTGAACGTGGCAGACTGGTTCGAACTGACCACCCACACGCAAACCGACGGCGACTACGACATTGATGTCCACTTCTGGGGCACGGAAACGGTGTGCGACGGCTATGACTGCGAAGAGATCAGGGGCTTCATCGTGTCCTGCACCGCCAGTGGGGGCGACGAGGCCTGCGACGTTCCTGACGACATGCAATACAAAGCAAGCGACGCGCTCATCGTCGCATCGGCGGGCAACGACCTGGATGTTCGGGTCTGTCTCGGGTGACCGGCGCCAGCGGGCGCGGCGAGGCTAGGCTCGCTCGTCGCCGGCTTGCGCGCACATCCTGAGAAACCACTCGTGCATGCGAGTGTCCGGCGTGAGTTCCGGGTGGAAGGCTGTGGCCAAGACCCGGCCCTTGCGGGCGACCACGATGCCCTTCTTCGTCTGGGCCAACACCTCGGTGTCCCCCCACGCCCGGGCCAGGACCGGGGCGCGGATGAACACGGTCGGAATGCGGCCGACGCCCTCGATGTCCAGGTCCGCCTCGAAACTTTCCCGCTGCCGGCCAAACGCATTGCGGTCGACTTCGGCGTCGAGCAGGCCCAGGAGCTGGATGTCCTTGTCCGCCACATCGTGGCTGGCTTCGCTTGCCAGGAGGACCATGCCAGCGCAGGTGCCGAAAACTGCCAGATCGCCGCGGGCGGCCCGCTCCATCAGGGCGTCCTGTAGGCCGTTAAACCGCAGCAGCCGGCTGATGGCTGTGGATTCGCCGCCGGGGAGGATGATGCCGGCGACGCTGGCCAGTTCGTCCGGGGTGCGCACTGCGACAGGCTCCATGTCCATGTCCGCTGCCGCCGCTGCCCGGCGAAGGGCATCCAGGTGTTCGCTGACGGCTCCCTGGACAGCCAGAACGCCTACTCGGAGGGCCACGGCCGGCCCACTGGGGTGCTCCTGATAAGGGTGGGTGCGCCGGCATGAGGTGCGGTCGGGGCCAGGGCGGTCGGCAGATGCCTGCGTTAGACCAAATCCAGCCGCCACAGCGCACCGTGGCTGGGGGCCACCAGGGCCGTTACCCCAATGCCGCCCATGTCCGTCACGTACAGGTCGCCCGCGTGCTCACCCCAGGATGGCGGAGCGATGCGGATGCTGGTGGGCTGCTCCAGCCCGTCCGCCAAGAGGCAAGCCGAACCGTCCGTGGGGTCGACGCGAATCACTTCGCCAGTCAAATGGCCCAGGACGTACAGGTAGTCCGGGCCGCGAACCAGATCCGCCAGTGCCTTGGGCACCAGCACCGGCGAGGCCGGGCCCGACGGCTTGTGCGCGCCGGGCTGGAGCGTTGCCGCGCCTGTGCTCAACTCCGCCACGGTTCGCTCGGGGCTGCCATCGAAGGGAATGTGCACGACGGGACTGGACTGGTCGCCTGCGATGGTGGCGTACAGGCCGCCGTCGGCGGTCCACAGGCCGTTGGGTCCGTAGCGGTCCCGCCAGGGAGCCCAGGAGCCATCGGGGTCCACGCGAAGCAGATAGGGTGGCTGTGTGGCCTGGGGTGACGAAAGGTAGACTTCGCCGTGGGGCCCAACCGCGATGCCGTTGACCGTTTCCAGTCCCCGTGCATGCGTCGTGGCGCCAACGATGCCCCATTCCGGATCGACGGAGAACCGGACCACGTCTTCGGGTCCTGTACCGTCCGCCAGCAATCCAGCTGTGAAGAAGTCCCCGGATGCCGGGTCGAAGGTGATGCCGTGTGCCACGGGCCAAGGTGTGGCGCTGCGCAGGCCGGAGGCATCGAGCCAAAGGAGACGATGGCCACCAATGTCGCTCACGATCAGGTTGCCGGTGTTGTCGAAGGCCAGGCTTTCAAGTTGGGTGTCCCATTGCAATTCCAGGATGGCGGCGGGCTGTTGCGGGCAGGGATTCTGTGTAACCGGTTCGCCGCCGGGGAGGGCGGGTGCTGGGGAGGCTACGGCAAGGCTGGCCACTGCTGCAAGGACGAGCCATTGGCGGGGCGGTGGATGATGGGAGAACATCGGCGTTGGACGCACACGCAACAAAATAAATTCATGGCGTGCACAAAAGTGGCTGCCGGCGGCGCCCGGGGCCGCCCGGCGCCGCCAGGCGGCGCCCGGCGGGAACCCGAGGGGGCGCCGACCCAGGCGGTCTCAGCCAACATCCAGCCGCCAAAGCGACCCCTCGCCGGGGCCCACGAGGGCGGTCACGCCAATGCCGCCCATGTCCGTCACGTACAGGTCCCCCGCGTGTTCACCCCAGGCCGGCGGAGCAAATCGCACGCTGGTTGGCTCATGAAGCCCCGCCGCCAGAACGCACGCCGAACCGTCCGCCGGGTCGACGCGGATGACCTCCCCACTCAGGTGGGCAGCCACGTACAGGTATCCATCGGGGCCCATGGTGATGTCGTCCAGCCCCTTGGGGACCAGCGCCGGATTCTTGGGGCCGGCGGCCGCATGCACGCCTGGCTGCAATGTGCCTGCGCCCGTGCTCAGATAGGCCACCGTCCGCTCCGGGCTGCCGTCGAAGGGAATGTGCACGATGGGACTCGACTGGTCGCCCGTGATCGCCGCATACAGGCCGCCATCGGCAGGCCAGAGGCCGTTGGGGCCGTAGCGGTCCTGCCACGCGGCGCCGGTCCCGCCCCCGGGCTCGATGCGCACCAGATACGGCGGCCCAGATGCCAGGGGACTGCTCGCGTACAGCGCGCCGTCGGGGCCAAACGCCATGCCATTGGCCGCGGGCAGTGCTTCAGCATACTGGCGCAGGGGTCCGAAGTCCTCGCCCAACTGGAAGGCCACCACCCCCGCCGGACCCTGCCCGCCAGCCAGCAGGCCGGTGGCGTAGAAGGTGTCGTCGGCCGGGTTGAACACAATCCCATGCGTGGAGGGTATCGGCTGGATGCCCCGTAGACCCTCCGCATCCAACCAAATCGCTTGGTTGGAAACCCAATCCATGACCACCAGGTTGCCGGATTCGTCGAAGGCCAGGTTCTCCAACTGGTGCGTCCAACGGAAAGCCAGTTCTGGCTCCGGGGCGTCGGCGCAGGCTGGCTGGCTCACGGGCTGGCTCAGAAACAGGGGAAGTGGATTGACTGGCGGAACGGCCAATGTTATGAATACAACTACAACGATGATGGCCGCGGTGGGTCGATGCACCATCCTGAACCCCCGCCTTTGCTCATAAGCACAGGGGCCGGGCTGGTCGGCCGCCGTGCCCCCGCCAGATTTATGCCGCTGGGCGCCGGTGTCATCGCGGTGAGTGCTCGTTGATGGTTACCCGATTGATTCCGCTGCTTGTTGTGCTCGCGATGCTGGCCCCCGGGGCCGAGGCGTGTCACGTTGGCTTGGGCGTCGGCTTCAACCAGGGGGTCGTCGACGCTGGCGAGGGGCCTGCCCTGGCCCGCATTTCGATCCCGAACTGTGAGGGCGCGGGGATGGTCACCATCACACGGGAAAC
>JBFIJP010000096.1:0-11953 GCA_041600695.1 Thermoplasmatota archaeon
ACAGCGAAAGCCAGCCTTTCTTCGCCCGGCCCGCCAAGTACTGGGAGGACCTGAAGCCGTTCGTTCGCGATGGCGATACTCCTGGCGTCCTGGCCCGCCTGAACGCGGCGCGCGTCACCGCGTCGGGCCTTGCATCGTTTGACACCCTTGTCATTCCCGGCAGCGCCATCGACCAGATCGCGGGCGACGCCGCCAAGATTCAGGCCATCAAGGACTGGGTCGAGGCCGGCGGAAACCTGGTGCTGACCGACTCGGCCCTCGAATTCCTCGACCTTGCTGGCGTCACAGATGACTCCGTGGACATGGTGACCCGATACATGGGCGGCATCCGCATGGATCTGGACCACCCGCTGCTGGCCAAGGTCCGTGGCGGCGTCAAGCAGACCTACGAGCCGACGCCCCTGGGCTTTGCGGTGGGCGCCAACGCGGCCCCCAACTGGTTCATCGACGCCGCGGCCTATCAGACCCTCGGAGGCGAGGTGGCCGGCATCGAGTGCGGAACTCCCCAGCTCGGCGATCCCTGCGCGGGCAATGGCGTCGGCCTCGGCCGACTGGCCCTGGGCGCCGGCCAAATCCAGTTCATCGGCGCGCTGCTGCCCGACCCGACGGAGGAGTTCTACCACCCCTACGGTCTGGATCATTACGCCACGACGTACTCCGGCAACCAGATCCTGCGCAACATGCTCGGCTGGGATGAGGTGTTCCTTGCCCCGCCGGTCGTGATCACCGAGGGCGGCAAGATTCTCCAGACCGCCAACGAACCGGTCGCCGAACCTGACGATGATGGAGCCGACGACGATGAGGCCACCCCGGGTCTCGGGCTTGCGGTCATCGTGCTGTCGCTGCTGGCGGCCATTGGCGTGGTCCGCCGAAGGTGAACCCCATGAGGCTCGCCCCCCTTCTCCTATCCCTCGCCATGCTGGCGGCCGGCTGCGCCGAACAGGCACCTTCCGACGATGAGGCGGAGGACCCCGGCCCCGCCGTCGATGTCGAGCGGCCGCCACTGCACGGGTGGATTCTGGATCCGTCGATTCGCCCGCTGGCCGGTGTCAACGTGGAGGTCCTGGAGGCCAACGTCACGACGGTCACGGACGCTGGCGGCTTCTACGGCTTTGACGGGCTTCCCACGGGGGAGACCATGATTCTGGTGGCAACGCTGGATGGGTACCGCAGCCAATCCCGCCAGGTGACGTTGCATCCGGATGTTCCCGTGCGGCTCAATTTCACGATGGAGAAGCTGCCCGAAAAAGTGCCTTACAGCGAAGTGGAAGTGTTCAACGGGCTGCTGAGTTGCCAGTTCACACTGGTGGTCAGCGAGAGCGACCAGACCACCGACTGTAGCGCGGGTGATCCCGGAGACATCTGGGAGTTCTCGGTTTCGCCGGGGCTTGCGGGTCTGGTGGTTGAGGTGGCCTGGGATCCCGCCACAGATGCCTCGGTGTCCCTTGAGGCGACCCTGGAGACGCTGGGTTTGGGTGACAGCAACCAGTTGCTCGCCCAGGCCGTTGGAACCAGTGTCCTGCGACTGCAACTGGCTGAGGATTTGGCTGCCAAGCTCTACCCGGCCGGGGGGCAGATGCGGTTGACGGTGCGGGTGCTTCCCAACACCGACGAGACGGAAACCGGCGTGGGTGTGGGCCTGGCCTTGAATCAGGAATTTGAAGCCTTTGCCAGCGCGTTCTACGTGGAGCCGCCGCCGCCAACCTACAGCATTGCAGGTTGAGTGACGCGGGCGGCGGCCGCCGTGGCCGCCGCCTCCGTTGCCTGACGCCGCCTGTTCGGTGCAGCGCCTGGCGGTTGTGCGAGCTGAGGGGCTCCTGTCCGCCGGTCCGCTGACGCGGCAGCCGGCCCTGGTTCACGCTGCACAAGAAGGGCCGTACGGTTCCGGCGAAGGGGCCACGAATCGGTAGGGTCTCGGTCCGTCATGCACGGCCCACGACTCGGGGCGCTCCTGCCAATGGCTTGTTTGATCCTGGCTGGTGCCGCCGGGTGTCTGGGGTCCGAACCTGGACCCGCAACGGCCGAGGAGGCCTCCCCGCGGGCGCCTGCCCCGGCTGCTGGCCCCCAAGCGCCGCGTGATGGTTCCCATGTCCACGACTACTGGAATGGCGCTACGCAACTGGTGCTCTACGATGGGGCGGTTCCGGTGACGGTGGCGCACAACCACATGTTTGACGAGCCGCCGCGTGCGCAGCACACCCACAGTTGTGACGAATCCATCGATTCCACATCGCAGGGTGGTAGCGTCAAGTTTGCATTGCCGCCGGGGGACATCGTTCTCCCCGGCACCCACCATATGGATGTCACGCTGGCCTGGGACGCCCCTGCGGTCACGGCCGTGCGCCTCATGTACCGGCCGCCGACCCACGACCACGGCCACGACGAACACGCACACGGCCACCATGGTGGCTTCAGTGATGCCGGCCCCATGCCCAACGGCCAGCCGCGATCGATCCCGCTGACGCCCGAAATGGCAGATCTGGGCCACGAGACTCGCAGCCGCTGGGCGTTCTTCATTTGTGCCGATACGCAGGAACCAAACCTGGCGGAAGGCAGTGTCCAGATGACCATCGTCGCCCACCGCGCCGAAGAGTTACCCCTGGATCCGCCCCACCCTGACCACTGGGCCGGCGCCCAGGCGCTTCTGCTCGGGCAGGTGGCGTGGCAGGGCGAAAGCCTCGCTGCCGGCAACCAGGGCCAGGACCACTGGATTCAGGTGCCTGTGGTGCACGGTCACATCGTGCCGTCGGACACCGACCACATCATGGTGTTGGCGTGGATCAACGGCACCTCGGCCACGGACCCGGCGCTGGCCAGCGCCCTGAATTTGTACTACAAGGACTCCACGGTGCCTGACTGGGTGTACACCCGGGACGAGGGCGTGCGCGAGGGCGCCCTGGTGCGCTTTGCCATTCCCATTGAGGAAGCCGACATGACCGACAGCCCGTACGCCCAGCAGTCCAACTGGGATTTCTGGCTTCACCTTGCCTCGGATCTTCAGGCGTCGCTGCCTGCCGGCATGGGAACGTGGAGTGCGCCCCACCAGTTCGAAGGTAGCATCGAAGCTACCGTCGTCGCCTATCGGGGCGCCTAGTTCTCCGGCATCGCCCGGCCAGCGGGTGGGCTGGGACAACCGTAGGTGCTGGTGGTGATAGCCGCAGGCTTTCGGCCGCACGCGCCGTGGGCTTCCGCGCTCGGGGCATGCCGCGAGCGCCTTGCCCGCCTCCGGGGCGCAATCCGAGGCCGGTGGCACAGTGGCCGGAGCAAGTCAAACGTCAGGCCTGAAGAAGACCCGGACGCATGCGGCGGGCGCGCCTGCGCGCCGCCGCTACTGGGCGCCCCTTACCCTAAACCTTTGGCCAAATCTGGTTTGTGAGAATCAGCAACGAAAACCAGCGCGGGGCTCTATCCCGTGGGGGCAGGTGCTCCGATCCATGCACAGGGCGATCTCTTGGACGGCCCGCCGATCGGCGGCGATCGTCGCGAGCCCTGGCAGCAAGGAGCAGCGATGATCCACCAAGCCAAGAAAATGATCGGAGCAAAGGCGCCGCTGGTTGCGCTCGTTACAATTCTCGCGGCGGGACTGGCCGGATGCGCCGGCGGAGCCGGAGGCGGCGCGAGCGTCGACTGTCCCGCGTTCGAGGACATCGAGCATCCCGACATGGTACACATTGAGATCAAGGACATGGCCTATTCGCCGGCCTCGGCCAGTGTGCGCGCAGGCCAGTGGATTCTGTGGACCAACGCCGAACCCATTGGCCACACGGTCACGCCCTTCAGCGCCGCCAAGTGGGGCACCCCCGGCAGCGGCAGTGCGCCGGACGAATACCTGATGGATGGCGAAACCTGGGCCTGGTGCTTCTCCAGTCCGGGCACCTACGAATACTACTGCGTTCCCCACGCCACGAAATCCGGCGACCGCTACGTCGGCATGGTGGCCAAGGTCATTGTGAGCTAGAAAAAAGGAGGAATCAGAATGCGAATCAGCCCAGCTTATGCAAGCCCGCGTCCCGCCCTCGCCGTCGTCCTGGTGGCCCTCGTCCTGGTTTTGGCCGGATGCTCCAGCCCCGCGCAGGGAGATGAGCCCAACGCTGCGTCCGGAGCCGGTTTACCGGTGGATGCCGCGGCCCTCGCCCAGGCACGGGGATTCACCCAGGACGATGTCTATGCCGCGCTGAAGACGTACATGCCCACCGGCGAGACGGACCCCTATCTGATGTTCTCCTCCGGTGGCCACAGTGGGCAGGTGCTCGTGATCGGCGTGCCTTCCATGAGGATCCTGAAGGTCATCGGTGTCTTCACCCCCGAACCCTGGCAGGGGTACGGATACGGTGCCGGCAACGAGGTGCTCGAGGCCGGTTACGTGGATGGCGAACCGATCCTGTGGGGCGACACCCACCACCCGGCCCTCTCGGAGACCCGGGGCGACTACGACGGCCAATTCCTGTTCATCAACGACAAGGCCAACGCCCGCATTGCCGTGATTGACCTGCGTGATTTTGAAACAAAACAGATCATCAAGAATCCCAACGCGATCAGTGATCACGGCGGAACGTTCGTGACGCCCAACACGGAATACATCATTGAGGGGCCCCAGTACGCGACGCCCATTGGATGGGAGTTCGCCGGCCTCGGTGAGTACGAAGAAAAATTCCGTGGCCTTATTACGTTCTGGGCATTTGACAAGAACACCGGACGCATTGACGAGGCGCGCTCCTTCCAAATGGAATTGCCGCCGTACTGGCAGGACCTCTGCGATGCCGGCAAGGGCGTGAGTTTCGGCTGGGTTTACTGCAATTCGATCAATACGGAAATGGCGACCGGCCTGGATGCCGCGCCCGGGTCCCCGCCGTTTGAGGCGGGCGTGTCGAAGAATGACATGGACTTCCTGCACATCATGAACTGGAAGGATGCCGCCGCCGTTGCCGCCGCAGGCAAGACGGATATCATCAACGGCATGCCCGTCATTCGCTTGTCCACCGTCGTTTCCGAGGGCCTGCTCCACTTCGCTCCCGAACCCAAGAGCCCCCACGGCGCCGACGTGACCCCCGGCGGCGAATACGTGGTGGTCAGTGGCAAACTCGACCCCCACGTGGCCGTCTACTCGTTTGAAAAGATCAAGCGTGCCATCGCCGCCGGGCCCACCGAGACCGACAGTTACGGCGTGCCCATTCTGGCCTTTGACGATGTCATCGAGGCGCAGGTTGAAGTCGGCCTCGGACCGCTCCACACGGTTTATGACAACCAGGGCTACGCGTACACGTCCCTCTTCCTGGACTCCGCCGTTGCCCGGTGGACGCTGGGCGGTCCCTACGACAGCAAGAATCCAGAAAAGCCGTGGACCCTGGTCCAGAAATTGCCGGTCCACTACAACATTGGCCACCTGACGGCCGCGGAGGGTGACACAGCCAGCCCCGACGGCGGCTACCTGGTGGCGCTCAACAAATGGAGCATCGACCGCTTCGCCAACGTGGGTCCGCTGCTGCCGCAGAATTTCCAACTGGTGGACACCGCCAACACGGGCACCAACATGCGTGTGTTGTACGACATGCCCATCGGCATGGCAGAGCCCCACTACGCCCAGATCATCAAGGCGGACAAGTTGAGGCCCTACGAGGTGTACCCGGCCGTGGGCTGGGACCCTGCGACCATGAAGGTTGACCCGAATGCGTTGACCAAGGTCGATCAGGCCCGCGTGGAGCGCACGGGAGAGAATTCCGTGGAGATTTGGATGTCCGTGGCCCGCAGCCACTACACGCCCGAGAGTATCACCATCAAGGCGGGCGATCACGTGACGTGGCACTTGACCAACGTGGAGCGAACGAGGGATGCTACGCATGGCTTCCAGCTTTCCGGGTACAACATCCAGTTGAGCCTGGAGCCCGGAGAGACGCAGACCATTGAGTTCCAGGCCACCCGGCCAGGCACGTACACGTACTACTGCACCGAATTCTGCTCTGCGCTGCACCTGGAGATGACGGGGTACTTCCTGGTGGAGCCCTGAGGAACCCATGATCCGCAATCTGCTGGCCGCAGGCCCCGACGTCGGTGTCACGCTGCCCGATGGCCGGACCCATGGCCTCGGCCAGCACCTCCTCCCGCTTCTCCTTCTCACGATGGCAGCGGCGCTGCTTGCCGCCTCTTTCCTGTTGCCTTACTGGAGCATGGAATTGGATGCTCCCCAGTACCCCCAGGGTCTCGGCACCACCGTGTACGCCAACCACCTGGAGGGGGACGTGGAAGAAATTGACGCTCTCAACCATTACCTTGGCCTGCCGCCGCTGGACGACGGTGGAAAGGTCGAGCGGGCGCTGGCGCCTTATGCCATCGCCGTCTTTGCGACGTTCCTGGTGGCCGCTGCATTCGTCCACCCGTGGCTCTCCGTCGCGCTGGCGGCGCCCACGCTCCTGTTCCCCATCGTCTTCCTGGCCGACCTGAAGTGGATTCTGTACACGTACGGCCACAGCATCGACCCGGAGTCTCCGCTGGGGGGCGCCATTGACCCGTTCACGCCGCCGCTCTTTGGTCGGGGCGTCGTGGGCCAATTTGTCACCATTGCGCGCGCCGAGGCGGGCTTGTGGCTGGTGGTGGCGGCCGTCGTCGTCGCCTCGGCGGGGGTGTTTGCCCACTGGCGCGCCTGCAAACCCCTGTTCGATGCCCGGGCTGCGCAGCGCCCGTCGACGGCTGAGCCCGGCAGCGCAGGCACGGGTGAACGCGCATGAAACGCTCCGCCGCCGCTTGCATCGTCATGGCCCTTCTCGTGTCTCTGTTGGCGTGCGCCAATCTGGTGCTGGGCGCGGCCGAATCCGCCGGCGCGCCCCGCGGGGCAGGCGCCCCGGGCGAGTCCTGGGAGGGCGGGCCGCACGCATGGATGGTGCAGGCCGGTGGCTTGTCCGTCAACGATGCGCTGGCCGCTGCGGCGGCGGGTGACACCATCATCGTCGACGGAGGCGTGCATCAGGGTCCCTTCATCATTGCCACTCCCGTGCAATTGGTGGGTCGCAACTGGCCTGTCCTTGACGGCCTCGGCGCCAGTCAGGTGGTCATCATCGACGCACCCGACACGACCGTCACCGGATTCGAGATTCGGGGCAGCGGTCACCGGCATGACCGGGGCGACGCCGCCGTTGCCGTGTTCCAACCCAACGCGACCGTGTCCGGCAACCGCATCCACGACGCGCTGTTTGGGGTCTGGATCGAACGGGCCGACGGCGTGCTGGTGGAAGGCAATGACATCCGGGGACTTGCCGATGAGACCCTCCCCCGCCGCGGCGACGCCGTGCGCGTGTGGTACAGCCGCGACGTGGTTGTCCGCGACAATACCCTGCGGGATGCCCGGGATCTGGTGCTTTGGTACGCCGAGGACACCGTGGTCTCGGGCAACCGCATCGTTGACAGCCGCTACGGGGTGCACATGATGTATTCCCACGGCGCACGAATTGTCGACAACCAGATCGTCAGAAATGCGGTGGGGTCTTACGTAATGTACACCAAAAACGTGGAGTTTTCGGGCAATTTGTTCGAAGGCCACCGCGGCGCCAGTGGGTACGCCCTGGCCTTCAAGGAGGCGGACAACGTGACGGCCGCGGGCAACCTGTTCGTGGACAACGCGGTGGGTTTCTACCTGGATCACACGCCCTTTTCCGGCTCCGCGTACGCACGCTTCACCGACAATGTCCTGGCCTACAACGACGCCGGCGTGGTCCTGCTTCCCTCCACCCACAATGCTGCGTTTTCCGGAAACACGTTCTGGCAAAACGCAGAGCAGGTGGCCGTGCACGGCGGCGTTGCGCCCGGCACCAACCACTGGAGCGGCAATTATTGGAGCGACTACCAGGGCTTCGACGGCGACGGCGATGGATTTGGCGATGTGCCGTACCAGGCCGACCGGCTGTTCGAGCACCTGGTGGAGAGGCAGCCGGAACTGGCTGTCCTGCGTCATGGGCCGGTGGTCCAGGCACTGGAGTTCGCTGCCGCGGCCTTCCCGGTCATCCGCCCCAAGCCGACGCTGACCGATGCATCGCCCATGATGCGGCCCGGGCCGTTGCCCGCGCCCGCCGGCGCTGCGCCGACGGCGTCGCTGATGGGAGCTGCGGCGCTGGTGGCCTTGGTCAGCATGTCAGCCGTTGGATTGACGGCGGCTCGCGTCGCGGCGCCCGGTGCACGATTCACATCTGCCGCTGGGCGGGCTGGCGAGCCGCTGCTTCGTGTCCGGGGCCTGCGCAAGCGGTACAACGGCACAGCCGCACTGGAGGATGTTTCGTTCGACGCCGACGGTGGCTCCTGCGTGGCCCTATGGGGTGCCAACGGCGCGGGCAAATCGACGCTTCTCAAGGCTCTCCTGGGCTTGGTCGCATGCGACGGGGAAGCCAGTGTGGGTGGCCTCGACATTCGTCGCGGCGGCAAGCAGGCCCGCCGCCTGGTGGGGTACGTTCCCCAGGCTGCGTGCCTTCCTGAATGGCCCGTGACGACCGTGGTGGATCACTTCGCACGGCTGCGCGGCGCCCGCGGCGGGGCGGATCTCCTGGACCGATTCGGACTCACCCCCCACGCCGGCAAGCGGGTGGGGGAATTGTCCGGCGGCCTGCGCCAGCGCCTCAGTCTTGCCCTGGCGCTGCTGGGCGACCCGCCCGTCCTCCTTCTGGACGAGCCCACCGCCAACCTCGATCCCGAGGCCAGGCGGGTGCACCTGGAACTGCTGGGTCGCCTGCGCGACGAAGGCAAGCTCATTGTCTTTGCATCCCACCGGCTCGATGAGGTTGCGGCTCTGGCAGACCGCCTGCTCATCCTCGAAGACGGCCGACTCAGGGAGGCAGATCCCCGGGAGGTCAACCCAACACCGTGGACGGCGGGTGCCCCTGCTGCGACCCTATGGCTGGCCGAGGCCAATCTGGCCCGGGCGCAGGCTGTACTGGGCGAAGCAGGTGTTGCCGCCCGCCGCAACGGCCGCGACCGGGAGGGCCACCCCAGCCTCTGCGTCCAGGGCGGCCCACAGGCACGCCGAATGGCACTGGGCCTGCTGGGCGATCGGGGAATTCCCGTCCTCGACGTGGAGGTGGAAGCATGGAATTGAAGACGGTCTGGATTCTTGCGCAGGGGGACCTGCGTGACGCGCTGCGCAACCGATGGCTCTGGCTCCTGGGTGCAGGCTTCGTCCTTTTGGCCCTGGGCTTGTCGCGGGCGGGCGTGGCCGCATCGGGTTACGCGGGCCTGGCGGGCTTCAATCGCACCGCCGCCAGCCTGCTCAACGCCCTGCTCCTCCTGGTGCCCCTGGTGGGTCTGGCGGTCGGCGCGCAGACCCTTGCCCCGGCCCGGGAACGGGGGCTTTTGGCGTACCTGCTGGCCCAGCCGGTCAGTCGCCCCGAGGCCTTCACGGGCAAGGTGGTGGGGGGCAGTGCGGCCGTGCTGGCGACGCTCGGCATTGGTTTTGCCGTCGCCGGAATCGTCCTCGCCCGAGGGCCCGGCGGCAGCGCGGCACCCTATCTCGCCTTGGTGGGTCTGACCGGCTTGCTGGCCGTGGCGAGCCTTGCCCTTGGGGTGGTAGCCAGCGCCTGGGCCGGATCGGCCGCAGGTGCCACAGGCGCCGCGATCCTGGTTTGGCTCGGCCTCGCCTTCGCTGGAGACCTGGCTTTCGTGGGAGCTGCCCTCGCCTTGCAACCCGCCCCACCGGTCCTCTTGGGCCTGCTGCTGCTCAATCCGTTGCAGGCGTACAAGATCGTCGCCCTCCGGGCCCTGGGAACTCCCCCTGAAACCCTGGGTCCGGTGGGCCAGTACGCCGAGCACCAATTCGGCGCCGCGTTGCCGCTTCTGCTCATCGGAATCCTGCTGGCGTGGATTCTCCTCGGGCTGGGGCTGGCATATTACCGTTTCAGCCGGGAGGATGCCGCATGATCCGGCTGCGCATGGCTGGCCTCGCTGTCCTGGCAACCGTGCTGGCCTTCCCCGGAACCCACGCGCCTGCTACCGATGCCCCATCCGCTCCATCCGCGCCATTGCCCGGCGCCGATCTGGATTTCATGACCCTGGATGGCGAGGCCTGGTCGCTGGCCGACGCCCCTGGCCACGTCCTGCTGGACTTCATGGACCCCTTCTGTACCCCCTGCCGTCAACAAATGACGTTGTTGGCGCAAGTGCATGTCCAGGGGCCCGCCCTAGGCGTCAGCCTGGTCAGCATGGATGTGGGGGCGGCAACCAGTCCCGACGCAAGCCATGCGGACCTGCGTGCCTTCCGGGATGAACACGAAGCCCCGTGGCCTTTCATCCCCGATGTCGGCGGCCGCGCGGCCGTCGCCTACCAGGCCCACGTGGTCCCCACGCTGGTCCTCCTCGATGGGGGCGTGGAAGTCGCCCGCTGGGTCGGCGTTGGCGTCAGCCTGGAAGACATTCGCGCTGCCATCGCCCGCCCGTGAAATCCGTCCTCTAGGAACCCGGCGCAAACGGCCGCGGCGGGTAGCTCAGGCCGGGTGCGGCGCCCCCCAGGCTGCCCTCCACCAGTGGCAGAACGAGGTGGCTCGCCTCGGGACCAGGAGCCCCGTGCAGCGTGATGGTGGGGTAATAGGGCTGGCCGCTGCGGCTGAAGCGCTCATCGGACAGGGGATTGGCTGCCTCGTCGCGGGTGATGAACTCGCCCCGATTGACCACCAAAACCAGGCGGTCGCCTGCGGGCACCCTTTCGGCAACGTTCAGAAGGTCGACACGCACCGGCGTCGGCTGGCCGGTTGGGAAATCCATGCCCACGAGTTTGCCCGCATGGAACCGCAGATCCGCCGATCCCGTGCTGAGCAGATCCGCATCCTCGCAGGTGCCATCGGCCGGAACACGGTAGAGGAACAGGGAAACGAGACCGCCAGGGAGGTCGCTCTCAAGATGCAGCCATGCCATGGGGTTGCCAGCCAGCAGGGCCTCCTCGGCCAGGGGTGCGCTCTCTAACACGGCGCCCACGGCCGAATCCGTGCCGCACAACGGCCAGTTGCCATGCGCCGGAGCCCCCGTGGGCAGGTCCACAAAGGGCAGCGACCGGAAGGTTGCCGCTCCAGCCGCGGGCTCCGCAGACAATTGGCGGGCACCCAGGTAAAGCACCTCCTCGCGGGCCTCCACCGGCGGCCAAGCCGCCGAGCGCCGCCACTCCAGGTGGCTGTCCTGATACTCCACATCCAGCCGGGGTGGGTCCCCCACCCCCTTCAGCCAGAAATCCAGCCAGCCAACAGCCCGGTCGGCCCAATCATCCACATGGGGCACCTCATGGTCCCACTGACCGAGCATCATGGCCGTCGGCGCGGGCCCCGCCGCCAAAGCCTGCCATGCCACGTCCTCCTGGCTGGGATGGGCCGTCTCCAGCAGCCCATGGACAAAGAACACCGACGCCGTGATGTTGGGGAAACCTGTAATCAGGCTGCGCTCCTGCCAGTAGGGCGCATTTCGATCATCGGCAAACCAGCCCGCCGCCGGCGCCCCCAGGACTTCCGCGAAATCCGGGCACGCCCTGGCCGCAGCATCCAGGGTCCGCTGCACAGCAAGAGCATCCTCGGAGCCGGCATGATCCGACAAAGACGGCGTCAGGCTCACCACGGCTCGGCGTCCCAACTCGTTGTGGGCGCCGCTGGTGTAAAGCGCCCCCTGCGTCGAGAACAATTCCGTGTACACATCGGTCACGGGAGCAATGGGAAGGATCGTCTTGAGGCTCGGCGGCTGGTGGATGGCCGCCATCAACGGCGTCGTCGCCGGGTACGAAATGCCCATCATGCCCACGCGGCCGTTGCTCCACGACTGGTTGGCCGCCCACTCCACGATCGCCACCTGATCCTGCTGCTCCCGCAGGCCCTTGTTCTCAAAGCAACCCCCGGAAACCCCCGTGCCGCGCACCGAGAAAGCCGCCACCGCGTAGCCGTTCTCCACGAGCAAGTCGATCGGGCCGGCGCCCCACGTGCCGCGATTGGGAGCCTCATTGAGATCC